>JAFDHW010000206.1 GCA_019308705.1 Deltaproteobacteria bacterium | reverse complement strand
TTTCACCCTTCCGGCGAGCCCGATTCACGCGATAGCTGCGTCAGGAGGCGGTCGCGGTACAAAAGTACAGCTTCCCTCCTCCTTCCTTGCTCTCGCGCGAATCGAACGCGTGAACAATCCGGCCTAGCCGAAGGTGTTGCCGTTGTGCCCGAACAACTCCCGGTCGATGGCGGAAAGCTCCACGTAGGTGCGGGCCGGGTCCACGGCGATCTCGGATTCCAGGAACGAGCAGATCTCCTTCACGTACCGTGGGGCCTCGCCCCGGGGCAGGCCGATGCTTTTCACGGCCACAAAGGCGGCCGGATCGCCGCCCCGGGCGAACAGCATGTCCGCGTCGGCCTCCAGGTAGAGCATGATGGAAGACTCCGGCTTCCCCAAAAGTTCCGCAAAAAAGGCGGAGGTCTTTTTCAGGAAGGCTTCCTTCCCGGGCTCGTCCAGCCGGCGGCTGGTCTGGATGCTCACGTAGGGCATGGGGGCTCCTCTCCCTCACAAGCGGTCGCAGCGCACGCTCGCGAGCTCTCGAAGGGTTTCCTCGTCCAGGTCGTTGATCATTTCTTTGGACGAATACCGGGCGCGGCAATCCTTGCAGCGCAGAATCACCTCCCGTCAGGTGCGCACCACCATAAGCCGTCCCCGGCGGCATTGCGGGCATTGCATGGCGATTTCCTCCCAGCCCCTTGTATCACCGGTTTTTGCCGGGTTCCAGCATTTTTGTCGTCACAGGTTGGCAAGCCACCGTTTGAAGCGCAGGCGGTTTGCGTAGGAAGCCAGGGGAACCCTGGATGCGCGCCGAGGGCGAAGCCCGGCGGTGGGGGGGAACAGGGCGTCCAGCAAATGGACGGTGGGGGCGTGGGAAGAGAGGTGGTCCGCGCAACCCGCGCAGTAGGTGAGAATGAGCCTTTTCCCGGCTTCCTCCGTTCTCCGGCGGGTGAAGCGCCCGGCGGTCTCCGGTGACGCCAGGTGCGCGGCTCCGCCCTGGCCGCAGCATAGGGTGTGTTCGCCGCGGCTTTGCATGGGGGTTTCGGAAAGCCCGGCGGCGGCGGCCAACCGGCGCACGGCCTGGTGGACGCCCTGCTCGTGCCGCAGGGGGCAGGGGTCGTGGATGGTCACCCGGGCCGAAAGCCTCTCCGGTTCCAGCGTCCCGGCCTCGGCCAGCGCCTCCCAGGCGGTTTTCACGCCAAAATCCCCCAGGTCCGCAAACACCCGGTGGCAGGAAGGGCATGCGGTGACCACCTCCCGCGCCCCGCACTCCCGCAGGCGATCCTTCAGGTGTCCGTACCGTTGATCAAACCGGCTCACAAGCCCCAGGTCCAGGGAAGGCTTGAAACAGCAGGAAACCGCCGCGCCCAGGCCGGGCAGGATCTGCCGGAGCAGGCGGAAAAGCGCGAGGGTCTGCCGCGGGCGGGACCCCGGAAGCGCGCATCCGGGAAAAAACACCGCGTTGCAGGCTTTTTGGGGGGGGAGAAACAAGGTGAACAGGTTCCACCGGCCCATGTCCTCGTAAGCCAGGAGCCCGCGGTAAGGGGAGAGGTCCGCCACGCCCTTTTCCACGGCCAGGACCCGCAGTTCCCGGAACATGGCGGAAGGAGAAAGCCCCTTGGGGCAGAGTACGGTGCACAAGCCGCACAGGTTGCACCCAAAAGCGATTTCTGCGCCCGATCCCGTAGCCAGGTCCACCGAAGCGGCGATGACCCCGGGGCTTTTATGCCTTTCCATCAAGGCGCAACCTGTTGTGCAGGCCCCGCAATGGTCGCATTCGGCGGCCACCCTTGCGGTCGGGCCGGGGTCCCCGGGGGCCTTCCGGGGCTGGTTCAGCAAGGCCTGGGCCCTAGTCCTGGGTCAGAAAGGCGATCACCGCCAGAAGGACCACCAGAATCCCGAAGGCCATATAGGCCAGGATGTAGAAGCCTTCCATCTCCGGGTTCTGGGCATGAATGAAAAGCGAGTCCCTCTTGACCACGTAGCCCCAGTACACGGTGAACAGGTAGTTCACCAGAAGGGCGAGTTTCACCCTGCGGAAAAGCAGGGCCACCGTGGAAAGGCTCAACAGGATGCCTATCTGGTACAGAGGGACGGCGACTTCCGTGGAATAGAGAAAATCCATGTCCGGTTATCTCCATGCCGTTCCCTACAGGCCCTTGGTCAGCACTTCCACCGGCTGCGACCCGGGCCGAGGGGCGTGACGATCGGGTGCGGTTCCTTCCTTGAAGCACTCGAACACCGTTTTTTTGGACTCCGGTATGGCTAACAGTCCCGTTTCTGCGTCGATCTTCGCGAAAACCACTCCCCGGGGGACGGCGAACGTCTTCACCGGTTTTCCCTGCAAGATTCGCGCCATGTAATCCAGCCAGATGGGACTGGCCGCCCGGGAGCCGGTTTCCCCCTTCCCCAGGCTCTTGTCGCTGTCGTATCCCACCCACACGCCGGTGGCGTAGCGGGGGGTGAAGCCTATGAACCATGCGTCTTTCAGGTCATTGGTGGTGCCCGTCTTCCCGGCTACGGGGCGTTCGAGCTCCTTGATGCGCCAGCCCGTGCCGTGGTCCACCACGCCCTGGAGCAGGTGGGTCATGATGTAGGCCGTGTCTTCGCCTATGGCTTTTTGCGGCTCTGGCACGTGTTCCTCCAGCACGTTGCCGTTCCGGTCCGTGATGGACGTGACGTAGCAGGGTTTTATGTACAACCCCTGATTGGCGAACACGGAGTAGGCGCCCACCATCTCCTCCAGGGGGATGCCCGAGGACCCCAGAGCGATGGAAAGGTCCCGGGCCAGCGGCTGCGTGATCCCCATCCGGCGCGCGTAGTCGATCACGTAATCCACGCCGATATCCTGCAACAGCTTGATGGTAACCACGTTTCTCGAATGCGCCAGGGCGTCCCGGAACAACGTGGGGCCGTGGAAGGTGCGCTTGTAGTTTTCGGGTTTCCAGGTGAAATCCATGTTCTCGTCACGGAACACGATGGGCGAGTCGATGAGCACGGAAGCGGCGGTGTAGCCCTTGTCCAGGGCTGCGGCATAGATGATGGGTTTAAACGCGCTGCCCGGCTGGCGCACCGCCTGCACGGCCCGGTTGAACTGGCTTTCGGTGAAGTCGTAGCCCCCCACCAGGACCCGCACCAGGCCGGTGCCGGCCTCCATGCAGATCAGGGCGGCCTGGGCGTCGGGCTCCTGGACCAGGGCAAGCCGCCAGGCGTCGGCGCGGGCGTCCTCTTCCACCAGCTTCACCCGGATCAGGTCCCCGCGGGAAAAGGAGCGGGAGAGATTTTGAAGCTCGTCGTCGTAACAGGTCTTTTCCGGGTTGGGGGGCCTGGCCCACAGCACGTCGGCCTTTTTGATGTACCCTGCTTCGCCGGAGGCCAGGCGCACGTGGACCCTGCCCGCCGACTCGTCCACCTCCACCACCAAGCCCTCGACCACGTCCCCCGCCTTGGGAGGCTCGGGCTTTTCTTCCCCGGCCGCCCCGGGTGGTTCATCGATCAGGGCTTCCTCCTTCGTCTCTCCTGCCGGCGGCGGTTCCACCTCCGGGGCCCGGGCGGCTTGGGCCAGAAACGCGGCTATCTCCTCGGAGGAAAGGCGCTTTATGGGTCCCCGGTAGCCGGTGCGGCGGTCCAGTTCCACCAGGCCCTTTCGCACCGCGTCCCTGGCCGCTTCCTGCATGCGCACGTCCACGGCGGTATGGATGCAAAGCCCCCCTTCGTACAGAAGCTTTCTGCCGTACTTCTCCTCCACGTAACGCCGCACGTGCTCCGTGTACCAGGGAACCTTCTCCACGTAGAGGTTTCTGTTGGGCAAAATGGAAAGAGGCTGGTTGATGGCCCGGCCCGCTTCGGAATCGGTGATCATGCCCTCTTCCACCATGCGGTTCAACACGTAGATCTGGCGCTGCTTGGCAAGCTTCCTGCGGCGGAAGGGCGAATAGCGGCTGGGCGCCTGGGGCAGGCCCGCCAGCATGGCGCACTCGGCCAGGGAAAGCTCTTCGGCCGGTTTGCCGAAGTAGCTTCGGGCCGCGGCCTCCACGCCGTAGGCCCCGTGGCCCAGGTAGATCTGGTTCAGGTACAGGTAGAGGATCTCCTGCTTGGTGAAGGATTTGTCCAGGCGGCGCGCCAGGATGGCCTCGCGGATCTTGCGGGTGTAGCTTCTCTCGGAACTCAAAAAGAAGGTCTTGGTCACCTGCTGGGTGATGGTGGACCCTCCCTGGACGATGCCTCCGGCCTGGATGTTCTTTACCGCGGCCCGGAGGATGCCCATGATGTCCACGCCTTCATGCTCGTAGAACCGGGAGTCCTCGGCGGCCACGAAGGCATCCAGAAGCGCCTTGGGCATCTTGTCCAGGCCGATGACGTAGCGTCGCTCCCTGCAGAACTCCCCGATCTTGGTGCCGTCCGCGGCGTACACCGTGCTGACCGTGGGCGGCTGGTAATCCTTCAGGGTGGTTATTCTGGGCAGGTCCCGCGAAAAATAGAGGTACAGCCCGGCCGCGGTGGCGCACAGGGCCACGACGACGGTAAACACGAGAAGGAACAAGGCCCTGCCCAGTCGGCGCAACCGTCCTCCCTTCTCCTTTTTCGGCTCCTTGGTATAATGGTCCGGTTTTACCATTCGGATCTTTCCATAAGACATGCAAACAAATGGGCCGGCGGGAAAGCAATGACAAGGACATTGTAAACCCGCCCTCGCCGGCGGTCAAACCATCGTGCCGGCTTCGTTCAAGATGTTCGTTTTGCAACGCCCCCGCCCCCGGGGATGATCCAACGAATCCGCCATTTACCCATGGGTTGTCCGCCCCGATCAAATTGACACGGCGGAGCCATCCATGGTAGCGTTTCGCTCTAACCCGGATTATTCACGCGTTCGATTCGCGCGAGAGCAAGGAAGGAGGAGGGAAGCTGTACTTTTGTACCGCGACCGCCTCCTGACGCAGCTATGATTCGCGCGAGAGCAAGGAAGGAGGAGGGAAGCTGTACTTTTGTACCGCGACCGCCTCCTGACGCAGCTATCGCGTGAATCGGGCTCGCCGGAAGGGTGAATAATTCGGGCTAATCCTTGCCACGGCACCCCTCATCGCTCTTTAATGGAACACGGGAGGTGGCCGGTGCTTGCTTGAACCAGACGGCCAAACGGCGACCCTCTGGCCAGAACCCTGTACAACGCGCCTGCTAACCGGGGTCAAGCAGCCTCTCCCTTGGAGCCCCGGGGATTTCCGTTTCGTGAACCAAAACCGCAGAGGCCAACCGACCCCGAGCCATCCAAGGAGACAGACCATGTCGCAAACAGACGAGGAAAAACAACTCCAGGAACAGTACGGAGAGCGCTCCCACGAGCAATTCATGAACTACCGTAATGCCCTGAACTATTACTGCGCCAAGACGTGCGTGGAGGAGGCCAAAGGGCCTGCGGTGTTGGATATGGCCTGTGGCAACGGCAACATGCTTGAACAGTTTACCGCCCACTTCGACCGCGTGGTGGCTGCCGATGCCTCCGGTTTCCAGCTGAACCTGGCGCGGAAGAGGAACCTTCCCGTTGAACTCCATGAATCGCTTATGGAAGACCTTGACCTTGGCGAAAAATTCGATTCGGTGTTCATCCTCAAGGCCCTGGAACATGTCCAGGACCCTCTGGTCGCCCTCAAGAACGGCGTGCGCCACATGAAGGACGACGGGGTCATGCTGGTCCAGGTGCCCAACGCGGAGGCGATCAACCGCAAGCTCGCCCTGTTGATGGGAACCCTGACCCATCTGGAGGAGTTGTCCCCCTTTGACATCCATTCCGCTGGGCACCGCCGGTACTATACGATGGACACCCTCAAGAAAGACGTTGAAGCGGCAGGCCTTGAGGTTATCAAGGAAGGCGGCGTCTTCTTCAAGGTGCTGTCCACCCCCCAAATGGACTGGTTTCTCGAAAACGCCCCCTGGGACAAGGGCGGCTATGGCTGGGGAAGGGATGGAGAGGACCTTTCCGTGGACCTGCGGGCTGAATTCTGCCGCGCATCCTACGAACTGGGAAAACAATTCCCCAGGGAATGCAACATCGTGTGGGTCCTTTGCCGAAAGAAAGCCGCATAATCCATGGCCTCCATTGCCAACGACCCGAAAAACATCGACGCCATGGCCTCCAATCCCAAAACGACCGCCTTGGTTTCGGATTACTTCGAAAATGCCAGGCGGTTTCTGTACGCCTACAATTTCTCCTGGCTGGGCATTCCCATCATCCAGCACCCCGCCGATCTGATCGCTTTCCAGGAGCTGGTGTGGACCGTAAAACCCCGTCTCATCATCGAAACCGGGGTCGCACATGGGGGCTCCATGGTGTTCTACGCCTCCCTGTTAAAAATGATGGATATCCCCGGCAGGGTCATCGGCATCGACGTGGATATCCGGCCCCCCAACCGGAAACGTCTGGATCAGCACCCTTTGCGGCCTCTCATCGACCTGGTGGAGGGCTCCTCCGTGGACCCGTCCGTCGTGGAGAAAATCCACCACATGGCCAAGGGGCAAAGTCCCGTATTGGTCGCTCTCGATTCCCACCACACGCACGATCACGTTTTAAAGGAACTCCGCGCTTATTCGGATCTTGTGACCAAGGGTTCGTACCTCGTGGTCCAGGACACCCGCATAGAAGACGTGGACGCCTCCCTCATCAAGGATCGGCCCTGGGGCAAGGGGAACAACCCCAAAACGGCGGTTTGGGAATTTTTGAAATCCACCGACCGCTTTGAAATCGACCGGGAGATAGAAAAGCGCATCCTCTTCACCGGCGCGCCGGACGGCTACCTGAAGCGCGTCAAGGACTGACATGGAACGAATCCCCGTAGCCGGGCCCTGGATCACG
>JAFDHW010000205.1 GCA_019308705.1 Deltaproteobacteria bacterium | reverse complement strand
GGTTTGGGTGTTAGCGTACCAAACTATGGACCAGACAGGAGGGCTACACGAGATGCAGGATACCAAGGGTGGGGACGGAAGAGAAGCGGCAAAGGGCGGGCAGATCATCAAGATCGAGGAGGAGCGGCTCAACCGGCATTTGGACCGGATCGTGCGGGGCACGGTGGAGGAGACGTTGAACGCGCTCCTGGACGCCGAGGCGGACCAGCTCTGCCAGGCCAGGCGCTACGAGCGCACCGCGGGCCGCAAGGATACGCGGGCGGGCCATTACACCCGCAAGCTGCAGACCAAAGCCGGCGAGGTGAAGCTGAAGGTGCCCAAGCTGCGGACTTTGCCCTTTGAGACGGCGATCATCGAGCGCTACCGGCGTCGGGAGAGCTCGGTGAAGGAGGCGCTCATCGAGATGTACCTGGCCGGGGTGTCGGTCCGGCGGGTGGAGGACATCACCCAGGCATTGTGGGGCACACGGGTAAGCCCCGGCACGGTGAGCAACCTCAACAAGAAGGTTTACGAGCGCATCGAGAAGTGGCTGGCCGCGCCTATCAAAGGCCCCCATCCCTATGTTTTTCTGGACGGCATCTGGCTCAAGCGCTCCTGGGGCGGCGAGGTCAAAAACGTGAGCGTGCTGGTGGCGGTGGGGGTGAACCAAGCCGGATTTCGGCAGATTTTGGGCGTCAAGGAAGGCGCCAAAGAGGACAAGGCGAGCTGGACGGCCTTTTTGCGGGACTTGAAGACCCGGGGCCTGACCGGGGTGCGGCTTTTCGTGAGCGACAAATGCCTGGGGGTGGTGGAGTCGCTGTCGGGGTTCTATCCGGAAGCCGCCTGGCAGCGATGCGCGGTGCATTTTTACCGGAACGTGTTCATCAAGGTGCCCAAGGCCGGGGTCAAGGAAGTGGCCGCCATGCTCAAGGCCATCCACGCCCAGGAGGACCGGGAGGCGGCCGAGGAGAAGATCACCGCAGTGACGGCGAAGCTCAAAAGGATGAAACTGGCCAACGCCGCGGCCCTGGTGGAAGAAAGCGCTCACGAGACGCTGAGCTATTACGCCTTCCCCAGCCAGCACTGGCGAAGCCTGCGAACCAACAATCCCCTGGAGCGGCTGATGCGGGAGATCCGGCGAAGGACGCGCGTGGTGGGCGCGTTCCCCGACGGCCGGTCCGCGGTCATGCTGGTGGCGGCAAGGCTACGGCACGTCGCGGCCACCCGCTGGGGAACCCGGCGCTACATGAACATGGACCGCCTGGAAGAAACCATCCAGGCCATCGCCTGAGCACCGCCGCTCCCCTGGGGCCATGGCCCCAGGGGAGGTCCCGAACCCCAGACCCGAGGCGCTATAGCCCAAAACAAAAGTGCGAAAAACTCTGGACACTACCCAATTTTTCTGCTTGGCCCGCACCGCAACAAACCCCCATTTTTTTCCGGGGGAACGCGAAGCATTCCCGAACCGGGGAAAGGGTTCCTAGGCCTCCTCTGCCCTCAACAACGCTTCTGCTATCACCAGGTCCTGGGGGGTGGTGATTTTCAGGTTTTTGGGGGTGGAGGGGACGATGGTGACCGGGTGGCCGGCGTGTTCGGCGAGGGCGGCGTCGTCCGTGGCGGTGATTCCTTGTTCCAGGGCGGTTTGGTGGGCCTTCAGGATGAGGGAGAGGACGAAAGCCTGGGGGGTCTGGGCCAGCCAGACGTTTGTGCGGTCCAGGGTTTGGGTGACCAAAAGGTTTTCGTCGGCGCGTTTCAGGGTATCCGTGGCCGGGGCGGCCAGGAGGCAGGCGCCGCGGGTTTTGGCGGTTTCGATGCAGCGGGAGATGTCCCCGGGCGAGACCAGGGGCCGGACAGCGTCGTGGATGGCCACGATTTCGGCTTCCAGGTCCCGGGCGGCCAGAAGGCCGTGGTACACGGATTCCTGGCGGCGGCTGCCGCCAGGGGCCATGCGCACGGCCACGCCGGTTTCCACCAGGGGGAGGATGTTTCCGGTGATGCGGTCAAAATCCGGCTCCGGGGCCACCAGGACCACCTGGTGGATGTCGGGGCACCGGGCGAACGCGGCGAGGGTGCGGGCCAGGATGGGAACGCCCAGCAGCGGCAAATACTGTTTGGGCACGTCTGCGCCCATGCGCACGCCGGAGCCGCCGGCCACGATGACCGCGCAATTCATGACGTAAAAAGCGTGGGGAAAGGGGGTTTGGGGAAGGCGGCGGGGGTTCGGGTCGTCATCGCAAATAGTCCAGTTCCTTGGGCAGTTCGATGCCGCGGCCCATGGCGTCTTCTCCGTAGTTCACCGAGGCCAGCACGGCCAGGTCCTTGAGTGCTCGGCGGTCGCCGGTGAACACCACTTTCTTGATGTTCTCCTTCTTGATCTTGCCGCCGGCCCATTGCACGTCCAGCACGCTGCCCGCGTCGAACCGGTGGTCGCCCACCACCAGCTCCACCTTGCCGCCGTAGTGCTGCACCACTTTGGCCACCAGGAGCGACGGCCGGGAGTGGAACCCCATGGTCTCGGGCACGCCCACGGTGATGGAGCCGCGCTCCAGGTTTTCGTCCAGCACCTCCCGGGCAAGGTCCTTGCCCTGCTCCAGGAAGGAGTTGGCGTAAAGCAGGGCGTGGTTCACGGTGCGGTCCAGGAGCACGTCCGGGTCCACCAGTTCGGAAAGCCGGTTTCTCACTTTCTTGTACACGCTCTTGAATCCCACCCCGTGAAGGTGGCGCTCGTAGAGGTGCAAAAGGCTCCCCGCCACTTCCAGCAGGTGCAGCACCACGGAGAAGTAGCCCCGCAGGCGCTTGAGCCGCCGGTTGCCCCTGCGGAACCCGCCGATGATCACGTAGGAGTCGAACGCGGACTGCAGGTTGTGCACCACCATCTCGAAGCGCCGGATTTCCACCTCGTTCACCGAGGCGGGGACTATGCGGCGGATTTCGCGCACGGTGAGCGGGCGGTTCACGCCCATGTCCTCAAAGGACTTGGAGATGTTGATGAAGTCCGTGGACAGCTTGACGATGCTCCGGGTCTTCTGGCCGGTTTCCTCGTCGTCGATGTCCGGCTTCAGCAGGTCCGGGGTGGAGATGCGGGGGAAATCCTCCACCGTGTAGGCGTCTTTCGGGATGGGCAGCTTGAGCTTTCCGGCCTCTTGCAGGATGGCCGGGGCCAGCTTCTGGAGGGAGGTCACCAAAAAATCATGGGTGGCGTCGCCCTCCTTTTCGAAGTCCGAGGTGTCGCCCAGGTCGTAGAAGGGCAGGCGGTTGACGATGTGCTTCAGCGAATAGGCGGCCCGCGCCAGGTGGCGCACCGCGGCGCACAGCTCGCGGTAGTAGTACCAGGTGCGGTTGTTCTTGGCCCCGTGGAAGTCCAGCAGGTCCTCCAGGATGGAGGAGGTTTCGATGAGCTTGGAGTAGAGCTTTTTGGTGTAGGTGTAGCGGCTGGGCTCCACGGAGAGGAGGTAGGCGCAACACTTCAGGTAATCGTGGGAGAAGATGCCCGCCTTCTGCTGGAAGGAAAGCTCTACTCGCGTTGCGTCGGATACCGCGATCTCGCGGGCGAGGCGGCCGTGTTGCCTGGTTTTCGTTTCGTTTCCCGGCATGGGCGCTTTCGGGTTTGTGGTTCGGGTTCGAGGAGCCCGTAAGCCGAATTCTGTTCCCGGCCCGGGTTGCCCCGGGGCGGGCGGCGGCCATTCATCTAGGGCGCCGGTTGCCCGGACGCCTCCAGCGACCTACCCGGGAGCGGGCGGCGGGCCACCGCATATGCTCCCCTATTTGGTCTTGCACCGGGTGGGGTTTGCCTAGCTTCCCCGGTCACCCGGGGAACTGGTGCGCTCTTACCGCACCGTTTCACCCTTACCCTGCGGAAAACCGCAAGGCGGTCTGCTTTCTGTTGCACTTTCCTTCGCGTCGCCGCGACTCCGTGTTACGGAGCACCCTGCCCTGTGGTGTTCGGACTTTCCTCCGGCCGGATGCCGGCCGGCGGCCGCCCGGGCTCCTCGAGCCCGCACCCTACCGGCCGGGGGGCCGGTTTTCTTCTTGGGTGCCATTACAATAATTATTCCACATTGTCGCCGGTGTCCTTGTAATAAAGAATCCGCTCGCAGTGGGGGCAGAATTTCAGCTCGTCGCCCCGTTGCAGCTCGTTGTAGGTCTGGGGCGGGATGTTCATGTTGCAGCCCTTGCAGACCATGGCTTCCACCGGCACCACCGCCTGGTTGGACAAGGAGCGCAAGATGGCCTCGTAGCGGTTGAACAGCCGGGGCTCCAACTGGTCGGCGATCTTCTCCCGGGAGGAGGTCAGCTTTTTCAGCCAGCCCTCCTTTTCCTTCATCTCCGCCTCGGCCTCTTCCCTTTCCGTCTGGTAGACCCGGTTGATCTCGTCGTGTTCCTTCTTGAGCACGGAAATGACGGCATCCAGCTCCTCGATCTGCTCCATGCACTGGACGCTTTCGTCCTCCATTTCCTTGATCGAGCCTTTGCTGTCATCCAGCTCCCGCTGGAGCGCCCGGTATTCCCTGGTGGTCTTGATGTCCATGAGGCGCTTTTCCGCCTTCTTGGCCAGGCGGGTGGCGTCCTCGATCTTCTGTTCCAGGTCCTTTTGCCGGGAGGAGATCTCCTCCCTTTCCTCCTCCTTGGCCTGGATGCGCAAGGACAAGTCCTTAAGCTTGTTCTCCAGGTCCCTGATGCGGTCGGCGCATACCTTGAGGCGGCTTTTGACCGCCACCGCCTCGTTGTCGATATCCTGCAGCTGAACCAGATGGGCGATTTGATCTCTCAACACATCCTCCTGCCTCGGCCCTCAGGAAAGGGCAAAGGGGTCCTTTTCGTTCTCCGACACCAATATTTCCACCGCCCGGCCAAGCCCGGCGAATTTTTCGGACATATCCCAAGTCCCCGGAAACCAGGACCTGGGCCGGGCTTTTGAAGAACTCCTCCAGGAGGGAGCCACCGCTGCCCGCGCACACCGCCGCCCGCGTCACCACGAGATCGCGGGGACCGGAAACCCGGACCTGCCCGGCCGAAAGTTTTTTTCCGGCAAAGGACGCGAACTCGGCCAGGGGCATGGGCGAGGGAAGGCTTCCCCATAGCCCCAGAAAGCCGTCTTTTCCCGGCGCGTCTTCCGGGCCGCATGGTCCCATGCCGCACACGCCCGCCAACGAGAGACACTTTGCCAATACGGCGTTCACCCCGCCCGCGGCCTTGTCCAGGTTGGTGTGCATACAAAATAAGGACGTTTTTGCCTGGATGCAAAGGGCCGCCACCCTGGCCCCTGGCTGGGAAAGATCCAGTTTTTTCAAGGGCTTGAAAAAAAGCGGATGGTGGGTGACCACGCAGTCGCACCCCTTGTCCGCCGCTTCTTCCAGCACCGTTTCAAGGGGGTCTAAGGCCAGAAGGATCCGCGTGACGGGCCAGGAGGGGTCTCCCACCATGAGCCCCACGTTGTCCCATTCCTCGGCCAAGTCGGGCGGGGCCAGGGAGTCCAGCACCGCGAGCACGTCCTTGGCCGTGGTTTCAGGCGGGTTTTCCATGGGCTGTCACGCAAAAAGGCGCGGTGGAAACCACCACGCCTTGTCCGGACCCTGAGGTCCTTGGCCGTTTGGCAATGTATGTTTGAAACGGTTTTTGGGGAAAATACATCCTTCGCATGAGCAATCCGTCCCGGACCGGCGTGCCATCGCGGCCGTTTTGGCCGCGATGGGCCCACCTGGGATCGAACCAGGGACCTACCGGTTATGAGCCGGTGGCTCTTCCATCTGAGCTATGGGCCCTTACCATGGGGCATCCAGTCATAAAACACCCGGCCGCGGTTTTTGTCAACCCTCTATACGGGCGTGTGTCCAGCCAAAGCGATTATGTCACTCCTTAGCGCCAAGGGGGAAATGTCACCCCTTGGCAGGCTGGGGCCTCACTTTTTGGAGGGAGGTTCCAGCCATGTGTTCGGAGGGGATGTTGACCATCGCTCAGGTAATCCGCCATGGAAGGCAGGCTCCAAAACGCCCAGGCGGCCGCTTCCCTCGGCATCAGCGCTGCAAAGGCTCAAACGTACGGTCCAAAAAGACAACACCGTCTCCTATGAAGGCAAGAGCCGGCAGCTTCTCCCCTCGGCCAACCGGCGGCACTACGCCAAAGCCAGGGTCCAGGTGCAGCAATGGTTCGATGGCTCGATCCATGTCGTCCATCCAAAATTGGGAGAACCCAAAACCAGGCCCGCAGAAGGAAACTACCCATAAACGGCATCCGAAGCAGCCGGGGTGGAGCCGCCGAGAATGGCCCCCCCAAAGCTCGTCGGAGGCGGCTCCACCCCGGCGACCCGAAAGCCTGAGGGGTGACGTTTTCCCTTTGGCTTAAACAGGACGTTTTCCCTTTGCCCGGATTATTCACGCGTTCGATTCGCGCGAGAGCAAGGAAGGAGGAGGGAAGCTGTACTTTTGTACCGCGACCGCCTCCTGACGCAGCTATCGCGTG
>JAFDHW010000204.1 GCA_019308705.1 Deltaproteobacteria bacterium | reverse complement strand
CCCTCGCCGTGGCCGAGCTCATGCGCATCCTGGTGGACGAGCAGTGGATGGACTGGGAAAAGGCCTGGGACGTCACCACCCGGACCATCGCGTACACCAACCACACGTTGCTGCCCGAGGCCCTCGAAAAATGGTCCGTGGCCCTGTTCGAGCACCTCCTGCCGCGGCATCTGCAGATCATCTACGAGATCAACCGCCGGTTTCTGGACCAGGTGGCGGAAATCCGGCCCGGGGACACGGACCGGCTCGCCCGCATGTCTTTGATCGAGGAAGTCCCGGAAAAGAAGGTGCGCATGGCGCATTTGGCCATGGCCGGGGCCCACTCGATAAACGGCGTTTCCGCCCTGCACACGGACCTCTTGTGCCACCAACTGGTGCCGGATTTCTACGAGCTGTGGCCGGAAAAGTTCAACACCAAGACCAACGGGATCACGCCCCGGCGGTGGCTTCTAAACGCCAACCCGGACCTCTGCACGCTTTTGGAAAGCGCCATCGGGGACGGGTTCCTGACGAACCTGGACGAACTGAGGCGGCTCGAGCCCCTGGCGGAGGACGCCGGCTTCGCGGAAAAGTTCATGGCCGTAAAGAAAAGGAACAAGGAGGCCCTGGCCAGGGTCATCCGAAGGACCACCCTGGTGGAGGTGGACCCGGATTCCATCTTCGACATCCAGGCCAAGCGCATCCACGAGTACAAGCGCCAGCTGTTGAACGTTTTAGCCATCGTGGACGAATACCTGTCCATCATAGACGACGGAAAGCCCCCGCCCGCGAAAAAAACCTGCATCTTCGCGGGCAAGGCCGCCCCGGGCTACCAGATGGCGGGCAACATCATCAAGCTCATCCACTGCGTGGCCGACACGATAAACGCCGATCCCGCGGCCAGCAAGTGGATGAGGGTGTGCTTCGTGCCCGACTACCGGGTGACCCTGGCCGAGGCCATGATCCCGGCGGCGGACATAAGCCAGCAGATCTCCACCGCCGGGTTCGAGGCCTCGGGCACGGGGAACATGAAGTTCGCCCTAAACGGCGCGGTGACCATCGGCACCATGGACGGGGCGAACGTGGAGATTTCCCGGGAGGTGGGCGAGGAAAACCTCTACATCTTCGGCCTGCGGGCAAGGGACGTGGCCGCCATGCGGGAGAAGAACGCCTACCGGCCCTTCGACATCTACAAGAAGGACCCCCGGGTGAAACGGGTGCTGACCGCCATACGGAACAACCGGTTCTGCCCAGACCATCCGGGCCTGTTCGCCTGGGTGGACCGCTATCTGCTCTCCCCCCGGGAACGGTATTTTCATTTGGCGGATTTTGGCGAATACTTGGAAACGAGGCGGCGGGCGGACGAGGACTACGTGGACAAGAAATCCTGGGTCAAGAAAGCCATCTTGAACACGGCCCGCATGGGGAAGTTTTCCAGCGACCGGGCCATTCTGGAATACAGCAGGGACATCTGGGGGCTTGCGGCCGTCCCCAAGCCCGGACCCTGAGTGGAAAGGCACAAGGCATGCGCGTGGACGTAAACAAAGAAGATGGCGTGCTGGTGTTGACCCCCATGGAAAAGAGCCTGGACGCCTCGGTGTCCGGGGATTTCAAGCAGCGGCTGCTGGAGGAGATCGAAGGCGGCGGCAAGCAGATGGTCCTGGACCTCTCCCAGGTGGAGTTCATGGACTCGTCGGCGCTGGGGGCCTTGGTTTCCGCCCTGAAAGCCATGGGCAACGTCGGCGACCTGGCCGTGTGCGGGGTGCAGAACCAGGTCAAGGATGTGTTCAAGCTCACCCGGCTGGACAGGGTGTTCAGGCTGTTCGACAACCGCGGCCAGGCCTGCGGCGCCCTGGTGGACCAAAAAAGGCAGGCGCCCGCATAAAGGCTTCGACAAATTCCTCCGGACCCTTATAATAGCCCCTGTTGCCCCGACACGGGCGATTCGCCTCTTTGTGGAGGGCCCCATGCCGACCAAAAAACAGTATCTGAAAAAGCGACCGGTGTGCAAGGTGACCTTCCGGCTGGACGCCAAGTCCGCCGGAAAGGCTTCTTCCGCCAGCCTGGCGGGGGATTTCAACGGCTGGCGGCCCGCGCCCATGGAGCGTTTGAAAAGCGGCGATTTCAAGGCCGTGGTAGACCTTTCCCCGGGCCGCCACTACGAGTACCGCTTCGTGGTGGACGGCGGAAGATGGATAAACGACCCGGAAGCCGACCGCTACGTGCCCGGACCCTACGGCGATGAAAACTGCGTGGCGGTGACCTGACCCGCCGCGCGCAACAGCCCCACATCCCGGGAGGACCCATGCGTCGCATCGTGATTCTGTTGGCGGTTTTCGCGGCCGTGGCCGGCCTCGCAACCGAGGCGGACTGCCGCACCAAGCTGACCGCCCTTCCCCAGCGGGAGGCCGCGGTTTTGTGGATGGACAACCCCCGCGGCGTGCTGGTGGCCGAGGAACGGGTGCTCACCCTGCAGAAAGGCGAGAACCAGGTGGATTTCTCCTGGAACGGGGTCACCGTGGACCCGGACTCCATCCGTCTTTCCCTGGACGCCCCCGAGGCGGCCGCCCGGCTTCTGGCCCTTTCCTACCCGCCGGGCGAAAACGCCCTGGTGTGGGAGATCTGGGCCGCCGAGGCCATGAGCGTGCGGGCCAGGATCCACTACCTGCTTTCCAACATCGACTCCATGGTGGAGTACCGGGCCCTGGTCGCGCCGGATGAAACCTCCCTGGCCATGAACGCCTACCTCGTGGTGAGAAACTTCTCCGGCGAGGACTTTCACGCCGCCACCATCCGGCCGGGCAGGGTAAAGCCCTTCACGAGTTCCGTGGCCTCGGGCGAGACCCTGAAGAACCTCATCTTCAGCAAGAACGCCGTGCCCGTGGAAAAGGTGTGGACCTTTGACGCGGCCGCGCTCCCCTGGGACCCGGAAAGCGTTTCGGGCAACGTGGGCATCCCCGTGTCCTACGAGCTTGTGAACACGGCCGCCGGCGGGCTGGGAAAGTTCGCCCTGTGGGACGGCAAGGTGCGGGTGTTCACCCACCCCGGAGGCAACGGCCAGTCCATGTTCCTGGGCGAGGACCGCCTGGACATGGTGCCCCTGGGCGGGAAGGGGCGGATCTCCATCGGCGATTCCCGCGACGTGGTGGTGACCCAGCGGCAACTCAAGAACGAGCGGACAAACGTGCGCCGGAACAAGGCGGGCTGGGTCATCCTCTACGACACGGACGAGATCCTGGCCGCCACGGTGGAGAACTTCAAGGAAACGCCCGTCACCCTGGCCATGATCCAGCACATCGACGGGGAGTGGAAAATGCTTCAGGCGTCCCACAAGTACGAAAAAACGGACGCCTATACGTTGAAATTCATCCTCACGATTCCGGCCAAGGACAAACTCCAATGGCGCATGCACTACAAGCGCCTGAACGTGCGTGGATAGGGGGGCATGCACATGAAGATACCGAAGAGGGAAACCTTCCTGGCGGCCGCCGCCCTGATCCTTTTGCTCGCCGGCAGCGCCCACGCCAAGGTGGACCTGGTGACCCTGCCGGAAACCGAGACGGTATGGGTGACCATCTACAACTCCGCGGACCTGACGCTCGTGTCCGACATAAGAAACCTTTCCCTTAAAAAGGGCGAAAACAAGCTCCAGTTCTCCTGGGCCAACACCCTCATCGACCCCACCAGCCTGGAGATCTTCCCCAAGCAGTTCGCGGACCAGGTGCACGTGAAGGCGCTTTCCTACCCGCCGGGGGTGACGAACCTGGGGGTGTGGGACATCGAGAGCGGAAGGACCGGCCAGACACCCATGGAGATTTCCTACCTCACCTCCGGACTCTCCTGGCGGGCGTTCTACCAGGGGGTGCTCTCCGCGGACGAAAAGACCATGGACCTTTCCGCCTACGTGCGGGTGGACAACGCCTCGGGCGAAGACTACCCCAACGCCCGGGTGCGCCTGGTGGTGGGCAAGGTGCGGCTTCTCGACGAGATCGCGGAGCTGGCCCGCAGGGAACACCCCTACGGCCGGCCGGGCGTTGGGGTGTACCCCCCCACGGCGCTCAAGGAGGCCCGCGCCCGGACCATGGAGCTGAAGGGGAAAATGGCCGACATGATCTTCGAGGCCGAGGTCCGGCCCAAGGAGATCGTCAAGGAAGGGGTGAGCGAGTACTTCCTCTACACCATCGAGGGCACGGAGACCATCGGCGACGGCTGGTCCCGGAGGCTGTTGTCCTTCGAGGCGGACAAGGTTCCGGTGAAGAACTTCTACGAGTACGAGGAGGACCGCTACGGAAACGCGGTCATGCGCTTTCTCACCTTTGCCAACGACAAGGCCCACAACCTGGGGGACACGCCCATCCCCGGCGGCGAAATCCAGATCTACAAGTCCGCGGGCAACGAGGGCCTCGGCTACGAGGGCGAAAGCCGGTTCGACTACATCCCCGTGGACGAGGACGTGAAGCTGTTGCTGGGGGCGGTCAAAGACGTGCTGGTGTCCGTAACCCCCATGGACGTCGCCTCCTCGAATTACGAGTTTAATAAGGAGGACGGCGACATCACCGGGTGGGAAGAGACCACGGTGTTCACGGTAAAGGCCCAGAACACCCGCAAGACCCCGGTTTCCGTGCGCATCACCAGGAACGTCCCCGGCAATTCGTGGGAGATCACCCCCGGCCCGGGTTCGCCCAAGGTGGAAAACATAGACGCGGACACCTTCCGGTTTTCAGTGGACCTGTCCCCGGGCCAGGAAAAATCCTTTGACTACACCCTCACCGTCCGCTACGGCACCCGGGCGGACTGAAGGCAAAGCCCTTGCTTTTGACCATATCGTCCCGACCATAAACCATGAGGGCGGCCGGGTTCCCCGGCCGCCCGCACCTTTTTTCCATCCCGGGCCTCTCCGGGAAAAACGCCCCGGCACGCGACACAAAAGAAAGGAGCCCCATGGACGTTTCTATGGACCGCCGCACCTTTCTC
>JAFDHW010000203.1 GCA_019308705.1 Deltaproteobacteria bacterium | reverse complement strand
CGTTCCCTCTTCCGGCACAACGCCCGGGGATACCTCCGGTGATACTTCGGGCGACGGGGACACGAGCGTGAGCCTGGCCGCCCTCACCATGAGCTCGGCAGCTCCCTCGGAGGGGATACAGATCGGCGGGAACAGCGCCCGGGTGACCGCCAGGGTGACGGATGACAACGGGGACCTGGCCCCCAACGGCACCATCGTGACCTTCACAACTACCGCGGGGGCCATGACCAGCATCGCGGCCATGGCTCCCGGAACGGCAACCAGCGTTCAGGCCGCAACCATCAACGGCCTGGCCTCGGCCCTGGTGTGGAGCCCCGACGTGCCGGGGACCGCCACGGTGCGGGCAACCTCCGGCGGCATGTCGGATTCGGTGGAGGTCGCCTTCGTACCCGGCCCCCCGGACGATATGCGGATCACCATATCGCCTCCCTCCGTGGACTCGGACGGGGAGAGCACGACCACCATCACCATTGAAATCCGCGATTCTCTTGGTATCCCCGTGGGAGATGGGGCGGACATCTACTTCCAGGTGGATCGCGGGGCCCTGAACAAGCTTTCCGCCAAGACCTCCGGCGGGTTCGTGGACGTGACGTACACCGCGCCCACGGGCGGTACGGCGGACACCTTCACCGCAACCGCCTACAATGGCTTGGAGAAGGTTTATTCCATTCCTCTCATCGGCGCCGCCCTGGGAAGCCTTGAGCTTTCCGCGGACAAGACCCAGCTCCCCGCGGGCGGTTCGGACACCGCGACCATCGAAGCCCTGGTGACCCTGCAAGGGGGCGGGCCTGTATCCGGCGCGCTGGTGAATTTCAAGATTACCGGCGCGGTGGACCAGACGGGCAATCCCATCACGGATTCCTCCCAGTGGGGAACCCTCAGCCAGGCCTCGGCCACCACCAACAGCAACGGCGTGGCCTCGGTCACCCTCAGTCCCGGTCCCGTGGCCGCAACCATCACCTTGTTCGCCGAATGCCAGAACGAAGTGAACGACATTCTGACGTTCGATTTCAAGTCCGGCTCGGTGGCGATCAATATCGTGCCCAATTCCATCCTGGCGACAGGAACCGAAACCACGGATATCAGCGCCGCGGTCAGCCCCACGGGTGCCGGCGGCGCAAGCCAGCTCACCCTCACCCTTTCCGACGGAAGCATGGGCGACCTGGCCGACACCATCCTCACCCTGAACGCCCAGGGCGAGGCCTCCACCTCCTTCACCGGCGGAACCCGTGGCGGCACGGTGCGCATCACCGGAACCTGGACCGGCCCAGCGGGCGACACCATCACCGGATTCGCGGACCTGGCCATCCAGTATCCGCCCGCCTTCATCGCGGTAGCGGAAAATTCGCCCACCCCGGCCACCATCAACGTGCGGGGCACGGGCACCGCCACCACCAGTCTCATTACCTTTGACGTGCAGGACGGCCAAGACGTGACCGGCGGGGTGGCGGACGGCTACCGCATCGATTTCGAGATCGTGGACGGACCGGACGCCGGGGAAGCCATCAGCCCCCTGTATGCCTACACCAAGGGCGGACAAGTCTCCACCTTGCTGAACAGCGGGTTCAAGTCCGGCCCGGTGACCATCAAGGCCAGCTATTTCAACGACCGTACCGTCAACGCGGTGGCCAGCCTGGTGATCAACGCGGGTCCGCCCGTGGGCGAGGAATTTTCCATCGCCGCCGGCTACAGGAACATCTCCGGCCTGTGGATGACCGGCCTGCAGGACCCCATCACCTCGTACGTCGGCGACTTCTGGGGCAACGCCATCCCGGACGGTACGTCCATTTTCTTTGCCACCAACAATACCGGCGGATTGTTCGACCCGGGCAACGCGGCCACAGAGGGTGGAGCGGCCACGAACATCCTGCTTTCCACGGACAATCCCGCGCCCGTGCAGGGATTCGTCTCCGTAACCACCGCGGCCAACAACGGCGGCCGGACCACCCGGGTGACCGACATATCCATGATTCCCGGCACAGACATCATGTACCTCTCCACCAACGGCGGCGGAGTGTACAAATCCCTGGACAGCGGCGCCTCCTGGAAAAACATCAGCACAAGCTCCGAAAACCTTCAGCAGAACTGGATCGAACCCTACGTGAACACCGTTGCCGTGGATCCCGAAGACCCCAACACGGTTTTCGCCGGAACGGGTTTCGCCGGTGAGGGCCGCGTGTACCGGAGCTTTGACGGCGGCGCATCCTGGAACTCCGGCGACCCCGAGGAGATCTGGGGCATGGACCAGTATTCCAGCGCGGTGAACGTCATTCTCTGTGACGGGGCCAGCGACTATATGTGGGTCGGCACCGACCTGGACGGCCTGTACATCTATCCCAACTGCCTCCAGACCAGGTCCTGGGACATGACGGTGCTTCGTCCAACCACGGGCCTTGGCGTGGGCACCCGGGTGACATGCCTGGTTCAGGTGGGCGGTTCCGGCGCAACGGCCGTGCTTTATGCCGGCACCGACCAGGGCGTTTACCTGAGCACCGACGGCGGGGCCAACTGGACCCGCGTGGTAGACGCGCTGGGCAAGCGTTTCATCGGAGACAACATCACCGCCATAGAGGTCTACAACGGGGGCACTCCGCTTGTGACGGCCGATGACGTGATTTACGTCGGAACGCTGGACGCGGGCGTGTGGGAATACGATTCCGCCGCCTCGTCCTGGACCAACTATTCCTCGGGGATGGGCGAGGGCATCGACGTGACCATGCCCAAGCTCACCAAGGACTCCGTTGGCAATGGCTACATCGACAACCTCCACATCCTTCCGGACGGCAAGACCGAGTCCTGGACGATGACCTGCATTGCGGAATCCGCCAACGGCGGCACCTTCGCCCTTACCGGCGACGTGTCCGGCCCCCAGGCCAACGCCAGCGTGGGAGTCCCCTACTCCACGGGCAATATGCTCGGGTTCACCATCGTGGACGGCGAAGTGGATTTCAAGGTGGGGGATACCTTCACCTTCCGCACCATCCGGGACCATGGCAAGGAGATCAAGGACCTCTGCCTGGACAAGAGCAGGAACAAGCTCTACGCGCTCACCTATTTCTGGGGGGCCCTGCCTCACGCGGTGGGCAACGTCTACGTCCATGACTTAAACGCCGACGGGACCTTTGCGGCAGGCGATTGGTCCGAGGTGAACAACAACCTGCCCCAGTACGAACCGCCGGACGACACCAACCTGTACGCGTTCCACGTGATGAAGATCAACTCCACCGCAGACACCCTTTTTGTCGGCGGCGAGGGAATCCATCTCTACAACGCGGTGCATGCCCCCGCCGTTGCCGGAGGAAGCGATTTCGCGGCCGATGACATCCGGTGGAAGCCCAGTGAACGGGGGCTGAGCAACAAGATTTTCGCGCGCCAGCCCGTCCTGTTTTCCGGCAAAACCAGCATGGACATCTACCAGACCGTAACGCCCATGATCGGTTCGGCCTCGGGTATCAGCTATTCCTACGACCGCTACGACCTGGAAATTCTTTGCCAGGACAAGTACGGCAATCCCCCGATCCAGGGGTCCGAGCTGATCATGACCACCTGGACCGCCAAGTCGGCCGATGAATTCGAAATCACCATCACCAAGATCTTTGGATGGGGAGACTCCTATACCAGCCGGGGAACTTACCGGGACGGGCCCGAGTACTTCAGCTACGCGGTCCACGGCCGGCCCGTGGGCGAGCCCCTGTACTGGCCCATTACGGTGAGCTTCAACGTGGGGCCGGCGCCTTTCTACCCGGCGCCCATCTACCAGAAGGTGGAGCTCAAATATGTTCCGGCCAACAACGCGGAAGCTCCCGGAAGCTCCGGAGGGCAGGAAGAATCCGTTCTCTTTGAGCCGTAAGCCGCCGCAGGGATCGAAAAGCGGCCATTTTGCGGAGATTCATAAGCAACGCGAGGCGTGCATGATGGAGTGGACGTACTCCAAGGCAAAAGGACTCATCCTCCTGGCCGGGCTGTTGGTCCTGCTGATGGCCCCCCTGTCTTCGGCGCAGGATGATGCGGGCATTTCCACCCAGGATGAAGACCAGGTCATCACCTGGGGCCAGGAGGTCCGGTACACGGTTAAGGAGGGGGACACCCTCTGGAGCATCGCCCAGAGGTTTTACGAAAGCCCTGCCCAGTGGCCCGAGCTGTGGGAGAACAACCCCGAGCTCACCAGGAATCCCCATTGGATCAAACCAGGGCGGGTCATCATCCTCCACAAGACCCAGGGCGAGCTCGTTATCCCCAAGGAAGAGCCCGAGCCGGTGAAATTGGCGGCCCTGCCGGAAGTCGAGGAAACCAGGCAGGTTTTCCGCTATCCCAACGCCTTGGGAATAGGGTTCGTCCGCAGGGAAAAGCTCGAACCCGAGGCCCGCATTTTCCGGGTGGTGGGCAAGAAGACCCTCATCAGCCAGGGCGACAAGATCTACTGCGAAGCCACCGGCAAGGATCTGTATACAGAGGGCGACCTGTTCACCATCTATCGCGATGAAGGGGAGCTGAAAAACCCCTTTGACGGCAGGAAAAAGCTCCTGGGCACGCAGTACCGCGTGGTGGGCACCGCCTATTGCGAAACCGCCCGGCCCGGGCTCATCGTGGCCATCGTGCAGGAGTCCTACCAGCCCATCCGCTTAGGCGACATGCTCACGAGCTTCCAGGAAGTGCCGGAGGAATTCCTGGTGCGCCAGGGCGACAAGGGCGTGGAAGGGCACATTGTGGCCTCCGAGTCCCGTTCGTCCATCATCGGCCAGGGAGACCTCGTCTTTCTGGACCGGGGCAAACGACAGGGCCTGGCCGTGGGCGAGGTGTACACGGTGTATGAACAGCTGGAAGGCCTGGAGGAGGGCACCCTGCTGCCTCCCCTGAATTACGGCCAATTGATCGTTCTTTGGACCGAGGACAATACCTCCACGGCCCTGATCACCGAAACCTCCGACATCATCAATCCCGGGGCCAAGTTCCATTACCGGCTCCTGGGGCT
>JAFDHW010000202.1 GCA_019308705.1 Deltaproteobacteria bacterium | reverse complement strand
GGCGGTGGACAGGTCGTCGTTCATGGCTTTGGTGAACGAGGCCTTGAGGTCGTAGAGGACCTGGTCCAGTTCCGGCGTGGATTCGCCGGCGGAGGCAAAGGCCAAGGACTCGGTGAACCGATCCAGCCGGGCGAGCGCCGCGCGGGCGTTTTCCAGCCGTTGGGGGGAGAGCGCCAGGGGCTTCCGGTAGTCCGAGGAAATCAGCCAGTAGCGCACCTCCCGGGGGGTGTAGCCCGCGTCCGTCAGGTGGGCCAGGGTAAGGCGGTCCTGGGGGGAAGCGCCCGGCCAGTCGTCCACCTCCACGTGCTCGCAGTGGAGCCAGTACCTGGCCAGGGGCTGGCCGGTCAAGGCCATGGCGATGGCGCGCTCGTTCTCGTGATGCGGGAACAGAAGGTCGCGCGAGGACACGTGGAGGTCGAAGGATTCGCCCAGGGCGGATGCGGCCGCGGCGGCGCACTGGATGTGCCAGGAGGGGCGCACGTTGCCCCATGGCGTCTTCACGTAGATGCCGCGTTTTAGTTCCGCCAGGCGCGAGCGCTTGAACAGGGTGAAGTCCCGGGGATTGTCCTTTTCGTACTCGTCTAAATCCACGGTGGCGCCGATGCGGATCTTGTCCAGGTCGATGCCGGAGAGGCTCCCGTATTCGGAGAGGCGCGAGATGTCGAAGTACAGGGAGCGCAACTTTTCGTAGGCATATCCTTTGTCCACCAGCCTGCGGGCCAGGGCGGTCATCTCCTCCACGTGTTCGCTGGCGCGGAGGAACACGATGTCCTTGGAAACCCCCAGGGCGCCCAAATCCTGGTGGATCTTCTCCACGTTCTCGTCGGCGAAGGCGGCAAGCTCCCGGCCGGCGGCCTGGCTTTCGGCGATGGTCTTGTCGTCCATGTCCGCCACGTGCACGGCGTGGGTCACGGAAAGGCCGGAGAACTCCAGGTAGCGCCGCACCAGGTCCGCGAACACCAGACGGCGGCACTCGGAAAGGTCCATGGGCCCGTGGGCCGCGGGTCCGCAGGTGTACATGCCCGCGCGGCCGGGCGTGGCCGGCACGAAAGGCTCGCGCTTTCTGCCCTTGCTGTTGAACAGGAAAAGTTCCGCCTTTTCCCGGAAGGTGAACAGCGGGGTGGAGAGGTAACGCTCGCCGCCGTCGGGCAGGATGACCACCATGACGCCGGAGTCCATGGACTTGGCGGCCTCGATGGCCTTGGCCATGGCCGCGCCCGAGGACATGCCCACGAACAGCCCCTCTTCCCGGGCCAGCCTCCGGGCGGTCTCAAAGGCCTCCTCGTCGTCCACGTTGATCTTTTCGTCCAGCCGCGCCTTGTCGAAGATCTCCGGGACGTAGGCCTCCTTCATGTTTTTTAAGCCCTGGATCTTGTGGCCCAGGTAGGGCTCCACGCCGATGATTTTAACGTTCGGGTTGTACTCCTTGAGCCTGCGGGAGACGCCCATCAGCGTGCCGGAGGTGCCCAGAGCGGCCACCACGGCGGTCACCCGGCCCCCGGTCTGCTCCCAGATCTCCACGCCCGTGGTGTTGTAGTGGGCCTTCCAGTTGGCGGGGTTGTTGAACTGGTCCGTGGCAAAGTAGCGGCCCGGGTTTTCCCGGACCATCTTGTAGACCTCCTCGATGGCCCCGTCCGTGCCCAGGCGGCCGGGGGTGAGGAGGAGCTCCGCGCCCCGGGCGCGCAGGATCTTCTTGCGCTCCTCGCTGGCCGCCTCGCTCATGGCCAGAAGAAGCCGGTAGCCCTTCACCGCGCAGACCAGGGCCAGGCCGATGCCCGTGTTGCCGGAGGTGGCCTCCAGCACGATCTTGTCCCTGGTCAGCTCGCCGGACTTTTCCCCTTCCTCGATCATGGCCAGGGCGGCCCGGTCCTTGATGGACCCGCCGGGGTTCATGTACTCCAGCTTGGCCAGCATGCGCACCCGGGGGTTCTCGTTCATGCGGGTGATGTCCACAAGCGGCGTGCGGCCTATGCAGTCGAGGATGGTTTTCGGCATGGTCAAGAAAATTCCGTTATCCCGGGATGGCCTCCCGTGTTTCAAGAAACGCCTTTGCCGCGCCGATCATGCGCGCGCCCACGGTCTGCGCGTCCCCGTCCGCGTCCACCAGCACGAACCGGCCGGGGTGCTTGTCCGCCAGGTCCAGGTAGCCTTCCCGCACCCTTTTGTGAAAGGCTATGTCCTCCTCCTCGAACCGTCCCTCGGCGCACTCGCCCTCCGCGGCGACCCGCTGCCTGGCGCGGGCAAGGCCGACCTCCGCGGGCAGGTCGAAAAGCAGGGTCAAATCCGGCGCGAGGCTTCCGAACACCTGGGCGTGGAGCGCGGCCACTTTCTCCGGCCCCAGGTTGCGGCCGTAGCCCTGGTAGGCGACCGTGGCGTCGGCGAACCGGTCGCACACCACCACCTTGCCCCGGGCAAGGGCGGGCGCAATCACCTCGGCCACGTGCTGGGCCCGGTCCGCCTGGTAGAGCAACAGCTCGCACAAAGGGTCCATGCCGGAGCAGGCCGGATCCAGGAGCACGGCCCTTAGCCGCGCGCCGATGCCTGTGCCCCCCGGCTCCCTGGTGCGCACGCAGGAATACCCCCGCTCCTCCAAAAATTGCACCAGAAGCGGCATCTGGGTTGTTTTTCCCGCTCCCTCGATGCCCTCCAGGGTTATGAACAGGCCTGTTTTCATGGTTTTTGTGGAAACCGCCGTTTCCGAAAAAAGAGATGCCCCTCGCCCCTTGCGAAACTTCATGATTATTGGCGGCTTGTCGCGGAATATCAATGCTTGAGACGGGGTTTCGCCCCGTTGGCCTTGTCCTTATCTATCCCGGATTATTCACGCGTTCGATTCGCGCGAGAGCAAGGAAGGAGGAGGGAAGCTGTACTTTTGTACCGCGACCCCCTCCTGACGCGGCTATCGCGTGAATCGGGCTCGCCGGAAGGGTGAAAAATTTCGCCGATGTCAGCATTCCTCACAGAAACAGCGTGCATTTTTCAAGGACCCTTCCATTGGCACTTAACCTGTTTAAATCCATATAAATATTTTATTCAGCGAAATTTTTCATGAATGATTCGGGCTAGTTCTTTTCCCGGCCTTTCAGGTAAATGTGCCTCTCCAGCGCGCGATGGTATCTGGACCAGGAGGCCTGCCCGTCCTGTTCCTTCATGTAGGCACCCAAGCCGGCCACCTTGGCGTCCATGTCGTCCAACTGGTTCAAGATGACCGCCTCCACGGTCTTGGGCGGCTCCGGCGAGCCGAACTCCCGCGCCCCGTGGTGGCTCACCAGAAGGTGGCGCAGCAGCATGGCGCAGTCCTCGGGAAAGCCCTCCACCGCGGCGATCTTCTCGTCCAGGATCTGCACGCCCAGGACCAGGTGGGACAGCAGCCTGCCTGCGTCGGAGTAGTCCAGGGCGCTGGTCCAGGTGAATTCCTTGACCTTGCCGATGTCGTGGAGGATGGCCCCGGTGATGAGCAGGTCCCGGTCCACCTGGGGGTAGTGGGCGCATGCCGCGTCCGCCAGCCTGGCCACGGACAGGGTGTGCTCCAGAAGCCCGCCGATGTACGCGTGGTGCATGAGCTTGGCCGCGGGCGCGGTGACGAACAGGTCCACGAACCGGTCGTCCGCGAAAAACTCGTCCAACAGCGCCAGGAGCGCCGGGTCGGTCACCGTGGCGGCCAGGGACTTGAGCCCGTCCAGCAGCACCTCCGGGTCCGTGGGGCAGGCGGGCAGAAAGTCCCTGGGGTCCAGGGCGTGCGGCTCGCAGGAGACCGCCTGTTCGGCGATGAGCTGGGCTTCGCCCCGGTACTCACCGGCCCGGCCGGTGATGTGCACGAAACCCCCGGGCACAAAGGCGTCCTTGATGGCCTCCACGTCTTCCCAGGCCACCCCCGCCATGGCCCCTGTGCGGTCGCTCACCCGGAAGGTGAGAAACGCCCCCCCGTCCTTTTTGCGGCCAAGGCTCTTCTCCACCACGGCGAACACGTCGCACACCTTGTCGCCTGGCCGGATGTCGGCTAGGTAGCGGGTCTTTTTCATGGCAGGGCAAGGTTCCAGGATTCCAGCACGGGCAAGAACCCGTGCTCCGTGGCGTCGCACCGGACGGGGGTCAGCGCGATATAGTTCTCCCTGAGCGCCACCCCGTCCTCGTCCGGCGAATCGCCGAAAAGCTGGGTTTCGGACCCCTGCCAGTAGTACACCTGGTTCCGGGGGTCCAGCCGCTTATGGAACGCCTCCTCCAGCCGGGCGTTACCCTGGCGGCATACTTTCACGCCGCGGATCCGCTCCACGGGCACGTCCGGCAGGTTCACGTTCAGAAACACCCGGTCCGGCAGACCCTTTTCCGCCACCTTGCCGGCCAGTTGCTCCAAGAACCGGGCCGCGGTGGAATAGGAAACCGCCTCGGGGCTGGAAACGGAGACGGCGATGGCGAAAAGTCCCAACAGCGCCGCCTCCCGGGCCGCGGACACCGTGCCGGAGTAGTTCAGGTTGTTGCCCACGTTGGGCCCGGGGTTGATGCCGGAAACCACCAGGTCGGGCTTAAAGTCCAGAAGCTCGTTCACCGCCAGCTTCACGCAGTCCGCCGGGGTGCCGGTGACGGAGAAAGCCGCCCCGCCCTCGTGCTCCCGCACCTTGCTGACCCTGAGCGGCACGTGCAGGGTCACGGCGTGGGAAATCGCGCTGCGCTCCCGGTCCGGCGCCACGGTGAACACCGTGTGCTTCCTGGACAGGCTCTGCTCCAGGGTCACCAGCCCCGGGGCGTGCACACCGTCGTCGTTGGTCAGAAGAATCTTCACGTTCGGCCTGCCGGCAAAATCCCTCTCGATGCGTTGGACCGCCGGAAGGGTGAAAAAAACCCGGGCGACCCCGAATGATGGAGAATTTTAACCCGGATTATTCATGAGCAATTTTGCCCGAGATCGAATTTTTCGTTAGTTTCAATCCGTTGGAGCTGTTTTTCGGGTCTTGCGCCAAAGACGGTCTGATTATTGGAGGAAT
>JAFDHW010000201.1 GCA_019308705.1 Deltaproteobacteria bacterium | reverse complement strand
CGGGCACCTCTTCCTCGCTCACCGGAAGGTTCTTGTCGATGGTGATCTTACCGTACATTTCCTGGAACTCGCGACAGAACCAGTTGATGGTTGCCAGAATGCCCAGGTCGTCCAGGACCGTGGGCCGCAAGCTGGCGCAGATGCGGCGGGTTTCCTCGATGTTTTCCGACAAAAACTCCGTGGCTTTTTCCAGCCCCGCGCGAAGCTCCTCGGTGCAGTCGTCGCGCAACAGCAGGCTTTCCAGGGAATACTTCAGGGCGGACAGGCCCGAACCCACGGAATCGTGCAACTCCTGGGAAACCGCCTTGCGCTCGTTCTCCTGGGTGTCCATGAGCTTCAGGGAAAGCACCCTCAGCTCGTTTTCCGAGCGCTTGAGCGCCTCTATCGCGTCGCGGCGCTCGGTGACGTCCTCCACCATGACCGCGGCGAACCGGGTGGCGGGCTGGGAAACGTCCAGGACCGAAAGGGTGAGCCGGCCCCACCAGGGCGTCCCCCGGCGCGACAGGCGGATCTCCAGCTGGGTGCGGTGGGTGACGTGGTCCAAAAGATCGGAAAAGGCGTTTGAAAAGGCCCGGGCGTCCTCGGGTTCGTAGGCCGCCTCCTTGAACAGGGTTCCGGGAAGGTCCCAGCGCCGGATGCCCAACATGCGCTCCAGGGCGGGGTTGGCCTCCAGGATCCTGCCTTCCACGTTCACCAGGGCGATCCCGATGCCCGCGCCCATGAAAAGCCCACGGAACCGGGCCTCGCTTTCGTGAAGCTCCGCCAGGTTTTTGGACCGCTCCAGGGCGTAGCGGATGGACCGGGCGAGAAGCTGGGAGGAAATCCCGGTCTTTTCCAGGTAGTCCGCCACCCCCACGCGCATGGCCTCCTCGTCCACCTCCTGCTCCCCCTGGCCCGTGAGCATGATCAGGGGCTGTTTCACCCCCAGCTCGCGCAGGGCTTGAAGCAGTTCCAGGCCGTCCCGGGCGCCCAGGCGGTAATCCAGAAGGTACACGTCGTGCGTTCCGCCGGCGGTTTCCACGGCTTCCTCGTAGGTCTGCACCCAGGTCAGCTCAAACCGCGGATGTCCCGCCTCCTCCAGCAGATCCCGGATGAGGACGAAATCATCCTCGTCGTCTTCCACCAAGAGAACGCGTATGGTTTGTTCCGTGCCGTTCATCACCCTGTACAACTTGTTTTGCCGGGGTTTAAGTGAGCATTCTCAATAAAGGGTAAAGAATAAACATACCATGAATCTTGGCGCCGTTATGCAAAACCATTTTCCAATCAATATTGATAACAATTATCGTTTCTAATAGAAACAGAGTATAACCTAAATCAAGTAAAACAAGGGGAGGCAATCCCTTTTTATCCCTTTTTCTTGCGTTTTCAGATTTGACGCGATTTTTCCTCATCAAACCATGTAGTTGACCTGTCGTTGTTTCCACCTCCGGAGTCCGCTGTTACGTCCTTTTCTCTGGCTGAATACCGGGGAGACCCCATTTACCCTGCATGGCGGCGGCTTATGATGGATAAACCGGGCGAAAAGCCCGGGCCCGGAGCAGCCGGTCCGGAATGTTTTTTTCAGGCCGCCGGGCAGGGAGCGATAACCCAGCCGGGACCGGGTTCCCGAGCCGTATCGCCTACCCCGCCCGGCAGGGCCCCGGCGGGCGAAGCCCGAAACAGCCATGCCGGCGCCGGAAGCCTGCCCGGACTTCTGACCGCCGGGGCGGGAACTCCCGCCCCGGCTCCGGGGCAACCCCCGACAGGCCCATCCAGCCAAAGGACGGGCACATCGCCCGGGACGCATCTTCGGCCCCGGGCAGCCGGGGGCCGCGATCATTTCTTGAAGCGTGCGAAAAGGGACGGCGCTGAAGGAACTCCCCCCATATCATCCACCCCGGAACCGTACGCCAGCGAAAGCCGCATGAAGAGGCTTTTGACTGCCGCCGTGCTCATCCGCCCGGCGGGCGCTGTGGCGGTTCATCGTCCTCGGCGGCCGGTTGGAAGGCGTCCTGCTGGCTCCTGGCTCCAGGGGTTTCCGGCTACTGGTATGCTTTGCTGATCCTGGCGGCCTTGTTCATCATCGGGGACTTCTCTCTGCCCTCTCCCTGTGCATGCTGGCGGCCGGTTTTCTTTCCTGGCCCGCATGGCGGGTGACGGAAAAAAGGGGAAACAGCGCCGCAAAAGGCTCACGCCGCTATCTCCCGCAAGCCTTCACCTGCTCCTGGATCTTCCCGTAAACGTCGGAAAGCCTGAGTATGCCCACGACCTTCTCGCCCTCGGTCACCAGAAACGACCGGTGCGGCCCGGTGACCAGCTTATGCAGGGCCTTGTCCATGGTCTGGTCCGCGTCCACGAACTGGTCGTCGCCCATCACGTGCATGATGTTCGAAGCGTTGAGGGACATAGCTTTTCTGCACAGGTCCGCCAGGGGGTTTTCCCACAGCACGTCCGCCTCGATGAGAGCCTTCAGGAAACGGGGGCTGTACCCCTGCCGGGTGACCCTGGAAAGATCGCCCACCTTGGCGTAGCCGGACTCGATGGCCGCGATCACGTCCAGGGGGCCGATGCGGCCCAGGACCTTTCCCGTGGCGTCGGTGACCAGGACGTACTCGCAGGCCGGCCGGTCGGGGTGTTTTTCCCGGAAATTGGAAAGGGCCGTCACCACCTCCTGGAGGGTGTCATCCTCCAGGACACGGGGGTGGTCCTCAAAAGGGATCATGAGGTCCCTGACCTTGTACTCCTTCATGCCTGTCTCCTGGGATTGGAGGAGGCCGGACATGGGGAACTATGGCCCGGCAGGGGCGGATCATAAATAAGGTGTTTACCCTATATGAAAATGGAGGATCACGGTACCAGGAGATACCCAGCGCAGCCAGGGGCCCAGACGGCAATGGATACGCTTTTGTCCCATGGGTGATGGGGCATTGACCCCATTTACTCTCCCATCTTCCCCTGTTAGCCTTTTGTTGGAAAAAGCAACAACTTCCCGGCCTCACAGGAGATATCCATGGAGGAGCTTCAACAGCCCGCCACGCAGTGTGACTTCACCATCCAGGACTGCGCTCTGGCGGCCATCGCCACCGGCGTGGAGGCCCAAAACCTGCGGGAGCTGCGCGACCGGCTCATGTCCATCAATCGCGACAGCATCTACTATCATTTCTGGGGAGGGATGCTAAGACCCCGGTTCGAGGACCTGGAATTCCGGAATGATTTTGCCGTGTGGGCCCATCACGGCCTGCACGACCCCGTGCTGGCCGAGCGCCTGGGCATCATCGACCCCACGGATTTCCCCACCCTCGACGAGCTTAGGGACGAGCTCCTGGATACCATCGAGGAGCGCCTGGACGAAACCGAGATAGTGCCCTGGGCCAAGCCGGAAAACCGCTTCCACTTCATCCGCTCCCAGATCGTGGTGTTCGACACCCACCTTACGGTGCGCAGCCCCGAGGAACTGGCCAAAGCGGTGCCCCACATGTCCGTGGGCAGCGTGTTTCTGCACTTTGTGGACGCCCGGCGCAGGACCCCCAAGGGCACGGACGACTTCCGGGCCTGGATGGAGGGGTGCTTCCCCGAAGGCTACGAAGCCCTGCACCACGACCTGGCCAACCTGGACTACTTTTTCTACACCCTCACCGAACTGCGGCAGAAATTGGCCGAGGTTTTTGAAAGGCATCTGGCGAGCATCTGACATGGCGGAAAACACGCTGGAAGAATACAGGAAAGTGGTGGGCGACGACGTGATCCACCGGCTCCGCCAGCTGGGGGAGCGCCTTTCCGGCTATAAGGTGGTGCACATAAACAGCACCCGCCAGGGCGGCGGCGTGGCCGAGATCCTGGCCAAGCTGGTGCCCTTCATGCAGGAACTCGGCATCGACACCTCCTGGGAGATCATCACCGGCGACGAAGCCTTTTTCCAGTGCACCAAGAGCATGCACAACTCCCTGCAGGGAAGCCGCATCCGCATCCCGGACACCTTGCTGGAATCCTACAAGGAAGCCAACCGGCGCACCGCCGAGGAACTGCGCGAGCTGCTCACCGAGGCGGACGTGGTGTTCATCCACGACCCCCAGCCCGCGCCCCTGCGCGATTATGTGGGCAACCCCAAGGGCAAGTGGATATGGCGCTGCCACATCGACATGAGCCACCCTTACCGGGCCACCTGGAAGTTTTTGCGCCGGTTTTTGGGCAACTACAACGCCAGCATCTTTTCCCTTTCCCTGTTCGCCCGGCCGCTCGACCATACCCAGTACCTCATTCCGCCTTCCATCGACCCGTTGGCGGACAAGAACGTGGAGCTTTCCGAGGAGGAGGTGGCCGCCGCGGCGGACAAGTACGGGGTGGACACCAGCCGGCCGGTCATCGTGCAGGTATCCCGGTTCGACCGGTTCAAGGACCCCGTGGGCGTGATCCAGGCCTATCGCCTGGCCAAGAAGTTCACCCCGGACCTGCAGCTTGTCCTGGCCGGCGGCTCGGCCACCGACGACCCGGAAGGGGAGATCGTGCTCCAGGAGGTGGAGGACTACGCGGCCGGCGACCCGGACGTGAAGATCCTGAACTTGCCCGGCGACGCCCACCGCACCATCAACGCGCTCCAGCGCATGGCCGACGTGGTGCTGCAGAAGTCCATCAAGGAGGGGTTCGGCCTTACGGTCACCGAGGCCATGTGGAAGGGCAAACCGGTCATCGGCGGCAACACCGGCGGCATCAGGCTCCAGGTGTACAACAACCACACCGGCTTTCTGGTGAACACCCCCGAGGGCGCGGCTTTAAGGGTGCGGCACCTGCTGGAGAACCCCGGCAAGTGCCGGGAGATGGGCGCCACCGCCGCCCGGTTCGTGAAGGAGAATTTTCTCATTACCCGGCAACTCAGGGAATACCTCACCGTGATGGTCGCCTTGGTCCACGGTTCCTGGCCAGCCGATCCACAAACCCCCGCGGTTCTGCAGCACCGGGGCGATGGCCGTGACCAGCCCGCCGGAACCCGGCGAAGCGGTCCAGCCGCCTTCCCTTGC
>JAFDHW010000200.1 GCA_019308705.1 Deltaproteobacteria bacterium | reverse complement strand
TAAAAAGGGCTTTTTCAGGATCGACTATCTAAAAATTTTCATTATTTTATAATTCCCTCCTGCAAGGGTGGCACAGGCAGCTACGCTGCCTGTGTGCGCCAGCACAATAGGGCCGGGAAGAAGCCCCTTTCTTGCCGACAAGCTCTCTCGCCAGCCAGCCAACCCCGTAGGGAAAGCGAAGCTTTCCCGAACCGAACAGTTTTTGAAGGGGGTGCAGGGGGAAACTTTTTCCAAAAAGTTTCCCCCTGCAAATCTTACCCCTCGTACCTCCCAGCCGCCAGCAGCGTGCGGGCCACGATGACGCGTTGGAGGTCCAGCGCGCCCATGACGACGGGGGCGCCGGCGGCCAGGGCGTAGATGCGGGATGCTTCGTATTCGTCGGACAGGCCGTAGGCGCCGTGGATTTCCATGACATCGGAGGCCAGTCGGCGGATGGTGTTGGCGGTGAGGATCTTCAGGACCGCGGCGTCGAACAGGATGTCGGAGCCTTCGTCCACCTTGGCGCACACGCGGAAAAGGTGGGAGTTCAACGCCTCGGCCATGACGGCCATGCGGGCGATCTTTTCCTGGATCATCTGGAACTTGAGCCCGATGGGCTTGCCGCGGTGGGTGCGGGTGGTGGCGTAGGACAGGGCCAGGTCCACGGCGCGGTTGGCCGCCCCGGCGTAGATGGCGCAGAAGCCGATCTTGCCCAGGCTCTCGGACTTGAGCAGGATTTCGAAGCCCTGAGCCGGGGCGCCGATCAAGTGGGGGTCCGGGGCGAAGTAGTCTTGAAGGATCACGTCGCCGTTGTCCACCTGCATGTGGGAAAACGACTCGCGCTTGCCCGCCTTGTAGCCGGGTTTTCCGCGCTCCACCAGGAAAGCGGCCACCTCCATTTCACCGGTCTTGGCAAACAGGATCATCTGGTCGCAGATGCCCGAGTAGGTGATGAACCGCTTGGTCCCGTTGAGCACCCAGCCGCCTTCGGCCTTGACCGCCGTGGTTTTCAACTGGCGGGGGTCCGAGCCCGTGTCCGGCTCGGTGAAGGCCAGGGCGCCGACGGACTCCATGGAGAACAGGCCGGGGAGGTAGGTTTTCTTCAGCTCCTCCGAGCCGTAGGCCCACAGGGGCCAGGCCAGGACGAAATTTTCCAAAACCATGTTGGGCGGCACCATGGAGGCGTAGGCCAGCTCGCGCACGGCCAGGATCATGGAGGTGAAGGTGCCGGAAAGGCCCCCGTCCTCCTCGGGAAAGGGCAGGCCCACGATGCCCAGGCCGCGGAATTCGGCGTCCAGGCTTTCGGGAAGCACGCCGCATTTTTCGATCTCCCCCTGCAGGGGCAGGATGCGCTCCCTGGCGAACCGGGCGGTTTCCTCGCGGATCTGGGTTTCCTCCTCGGTGAAGGAAAAGTTCATTATTCTTCCCGCCTTTCGATGTCTGCGAAGATGCCCCGGCGCTTGAGCTCCTCCCGGTGGTCGTACCCGCCGTTCAGAAGGGACACGAGATACTCCAGGTTCTTTTGGGCGTATTGGTAGTAGGGGTCCACGTCCACGCCGAAGGCCGCGGAAAAATGGCGCGGCATGTAACGGTACACCCCTCCCAGGGAGCCGCCCAGCCGTTCTTCCATGTACCCGAAAAACCCCCGGGTCTTCTCCAGGAGGTCGCGCTCGGAAGAGAACCCGCCGGTCTTGCCCTCCGTGAATTCCTGGTACAGGTACAACAGCTTTTCCAGGTAGATGCGCGACGCCATCTGGCCCAGAAGGTCCACGGAGGCCAGCATCTTTCCCAAGAGTTCCGCGCGGGAGTCCGGAAAGGGAATGTCCGCGATCTCCATGGCCAGGTCCGTGCACAGGATCATGGACCGGACACGAGCGGCGTCCTTTTCGCCGAACCCATGGGTTTTCAGGTACCACCCGGCAAAATCCGCGCTCAGGGGCACGTGCTCCACCGTGTACTTGGCGCCGGTGCCCTCTTTGTCCGAGGTCTTCTGGATGTAGCCCGTGTCGTGCATCAGGGCCGCCGCCGCGCCCAGCAGGAGGTCCCTGGGGGGGAGGTCGTTGCCCGCCAGGGCCGCGCCGTGGCACAGGCGCACCATGGCCAAAAGCGTCTCCAGCGTGTGGGCCAGGTCGTGGTACAGGGTGTTGCAGGCGCGGTACCCGGGAAACTTTCCGGAAAAAAGATCCAGGATGTCCTTGGCCATGGCATCGAACCGGGAGACGTCCACCCGGGGATGGGCCATAAGCAGCACGCGCCGGGCCTCGTCCAGGAGGATGGTTTCGCCCTCCTGGTGGATGAGGAGAAAAAGCGCTTTGTGGTCCAGGGCGCCGTCCGCGTCCACGCGGGCCTTTACCTTGTGGATGGGTGTCGCCATACCGCCTTTCCGGCTGAGAGCAAAAATCCGCATCAAGGATGATTTTCATTGTTATATCGGCTTTTACCCCGCAAAATCAACAAGGCTTACCAGGCGGCATTGGAAAACGGCCGTGGTTTTACTATGATGGCGGCGCACGAGCACTCCCGCCCGTAACCGCCATTTTCCTTGCAGAACTTTCAGGACGCCCCGCAGGTTGGCGGGGCAGGGAGGACGCCGGCCCATGCGCACCCAAGCCGCCGAACAAGCCGTGGAAGGCGTGCGGTTTACGTATGTGAACACCGGGGAGGTGATCCTGCATACGGCCCTGGCCGGGCCGGAGGACGGGCCGCCGGTGATCCTGCTCCACGGGTTTCCCGAGTTCTGGTACGGGTGGCGGCATCAGATCCCGTATCTGGCCGAACGGGGCTTTCGGGTCATCACCCCGGACCAGCGGGGGTACAACCTTTCGGACAAGCCGGGCGGGATTGCGGCCGCGGAAACCGCCAGGCTGGCCGGAGACGTTGCCGGGCTGGCGAAAGCGCTGGGGATTTCCCGGTTTTGCCTTGCCGGGCACGACTGGGGCGCAATGGTGGCGTGGTGGACCGCTGCGGCATACCCGGACATGGTGGAAAAGCTGGCGGTCATGGACGTGCCCCACCCGGCGGTGTTCGTGCGGTTTTTGAAGAAAAGCCCGGAGCAGCTTTTGCGGTCCTGGTACGTGTATCTGTTCCAGGTGCCGCGGCTGCCGGAACGGGCGCTTACGGCCAGGGGCTGCGCGGCGCTGCGTTTCCTGCTGGAAAAAAGCGCCCTGCCGGGTACGTTTTCCGGGGAGGATTTCGCCCGGTACCGCGCGGCATGGACCCGGCCCGGCTCCATGCGCGCCATGGTCAACTGGTACCGCTTCGCCCGCCGGTGGCTGTTTCTACCCGTGGAATCCCTGCGGGTGGCCGCCCCCACCCTCATGATCCACGGCAAAAAGGACCTGTTCGTGAGCCACCGCATGTGCGAACCCAGCCTAACATTCTGCGACGCCGAAACCCGCTTGGAGCTTTTCGAAACGAACACCCACTGGGTGCAGCACGAAAAGCCAGGGCGCGTTGGAGGCCTTTTGGCGCAATGGTTTTTGGGCGCAGCGGCGAAAAAATCGTTTTAGCGCCCGATTTCTTTTTGATATGCTTTTCTCCGCCCGCCGTCCGGTTCCGGCGCGGGATATTCCTTTTGCCGACGGGTCTGCCTGCCATGTCTGAAAACCGCCACCGCATCGAGGTGACCACGGGGATCGACCGCCTGGATCAGATCCTGGGCGGCATGTTCATCGGCGACAACGTAGTCTGGTTCGACGACTCCGGCAGCCTGGCGGCCTCCTTCTGGCTGCGGTTCGTCCAAAGCTCGCTCAAGCTCGGCAAGCACGTCATCTTCGTCAGCTTTGACCGGAGCCCCAAAAACCTGTTCGAACGGCTGGGATCATCGGGCGAACACAAGCATCTCGCCGTCCTGGACTGCTTCACGTACGGCAAGGGCAAGGGCATTTCCACCTTCCTGCAGTTTCTGGAAAACGCCCCGGCAACGATCAAAAACCGCGTGGTTTCCGTGCCGGACCCTTCGGACATCTCCGCGTTTTCCGAGGAATTGTACGGCCTCCAAGCCAGGATGCCCGGGGACGTGCGCCTGGTGTTCGAAAGCCTGACCGGCATGCAGGAACTGTGGGGAGGCGAAGAGAAGGTCATCGCTTTTTACGGGCATTCCTGCCCCCGGCTCTACGACCTGTCCACCATCGCTTACTGGGTCCTGGAGCGCGGAGCCCACTCCCGGCGCATGCGCGCGGCCATCACCCAGATCGCCCAGGTTGCCGTAGGCCTGGCCATCCGCCGGGGCACCACCAGCCTGGAGGTGATCAAGGCCGAGGACCGCCAGCCGCTGGGCGGGCTTCAGCACCCCCACCGTTACAAGGCCGCAGGCGCCGAGATCGTCTTCGCCGGCGAAAAGGTGCACATAGGCGGCCCCAACCTGGGGGCGCGGATCAAGAAGCTGAGGGTGCGCCGGGGACTTTCCCAGGCCGGACTGGCCCGGCTGGTGGGAGTCACCCCCTCCACCATCAGCCAAGTGGAGTCCAACACCATCTTTCCCTCCATTCCCGGGCTCATGAAGATGGCCGAGGTCCTGGCCGTGGAGCCGGGCTACCTGTTCGGCCCATCGCGCAAGGGGCCAGGAGCCGTGTTTTCCCCCTCCTCCGCGGCCGAGGTGCGCCTTCCCAACCTGCCGCCCAATGCCACGGTCCGGTCGTTTCTGCCCCTGGGGGTCTTTCCCCGGACCCAGGCGTACCTTGTGGAAATCCCCCCAAAAACGGAGATCCACGGCCATTTCCTGGCCTGCAAGGGCATGGAGGTGGGCTACCTGGCCGAAGGGGAACTTGCCCTGGCCTTTGCGGACGGCGAGGAGCCCGTACGCGCCGGAGACCTGGTGTGCCTGACCGACCGGATGCCCACGGGGTGGAAAAACCCGGGCCCCGATGCCGCCAGGCTGGTGTGGATCCAGGTGGGGGATGAAGAGGGTTAGCCCGGATTATTCACGGGTTCGATTCGCGCGAGAGCAAGGAAGGAGGAGGGAAGCTGTACTTTTGTACCGCGACCGCCTCCTGACGCAGCTATCGCGTGAATCGGGCTCGCC
>JAFDHW010000199.1 GCA_019308705.1 Deltaproteobacteria bacterium | reverse complement strand
CCGGGAATGTTGTTTCATTTCGTTGACTTTTGTTTCATGGACCCCTATCCTTGCCCGGCAGCCTGCATGACCCGAGAAACCCGGCACAGGACCTTTGCCCATGGAATCCGCCATCCGCGCCCTCTCTCCCCAGGACCTCATCGAGGGCCTGCCTGTGGGCGTGTTTTTGCTCTCCCCGAGCCTGTGCCTTTCGGGCATGAACCGTTCCCTGGAGGTCCTGACCGGATTCCTGTCCGCCGACGTGGGCGGCCTGCCCTGCAAGTACGTGCTCCGCTCCAGCCTGTGCCCCCGGAACTGCCCCGGGGCCCGCGCCCTGGCCGAGAACCGCAGGGTCCAGGCCACGGGAAACATCATCAACCGCTCCCGGGAAACCGTGCCCGTGCGCATCACCGCCTCGCCCCTGGTGGATGAAAACGGCAACACCGCCGGGGTGCTGGAAACCGTGGAGGAGCTTTCCCGGGCTCCGGCCGCGGACAGCCTGGAGACGGGGGATTCGCCCATGGTGGGGGTCTCCCCGGCTTTGCGGAAGGTCCTGGACCTCCTGCCGGCGGTGGCCCAGACCGACTCCTCGGTTCTCATCACGGGCGAGACGGGCACGGGCAAGGACCTCCTGGCCTCCTTGATCCACCAGGCCTCCCCCCGGGCGGCCGGGCCCTTTGTCAAGGTGAACTGCGGCGCGCTGCCGGAGGGGCTTTTGGAATCCGAGCTGTTCGGCCACGTGCGGGGCGCGTTCACCGGCGCGGTGGCGGACAAGCCCGGCCGGTTCCAGCTGGCCGAGGGCGGCACGGTGTACCTCACGGAAATCGGCGACCTGCCCCTGCCCCTTCAGGTAAAGCTTCTGACCTTCCTGGACGACAAGGAGGCCATCCCCGTGGGCGGCACCAAGAGCGTGAAGACCGACGTGCGGGTCATCGCCGCCACCCACCGGAACCTGGAGTCCATGGTGAGCCAGGGCGGGTTCCGGGCGGACCTGTTGTACCGGCTGAACATCGTGCGCCTGCACATTCCGCCCCTGCGGGAACGGGAGGGCGACCTGCGGCTGCTCCTGGCCCACTTCCTTTCCCAGTACCGGGAGCGGTTCGGCAAGAACCTGGAAGGCTTTTCCCCCAAGGCCCGGTCCCTGCTCGGAGCCTATTCGTTTCCCGGCAACGTCCGGGAACTCAAGAACATCGTGGAATACGCCGCCAGTGTATGCCCCTCCGGCGAGATCACGCCGGAGCACCTGCCGGAATACCTCACCGCGCCCCGGGAGCAGCCGCCGGAGTTCCCCGCCCCGGAATCCCCGGCCCCGGACCTGCTTTTGCCCAACGCGGCCGCCAAAAAGGGTGGAACCTGGGAGACCATTGAGCGGGAAATGATCGTGGCCGCCCTGGTGGCCTGCCGGGGAAACCGAAGCCGGGCCGCCGCGCGCCTGGGCTGGGGCCGCTCCACCCTGTGGCGCAAGATGAAGCAGCACGGCCTGTGAAAACGGTGTTCGACGCCATGAAGAAAGTGCTTCTCACCATTGCCGGGGACCACGTGGCCCCCCGGTTCGACCTGGCCACGGACGTGCTCATCGCCAAGATCGACCACGGGGAGGTGGTGTCCCGGAAAACCCTGGTCCTGCCCGCGCCCAGCGCGGAGCAGATGTGCCAGCTGGTGCTTTCCGAGGGCGCGGACCTGGTGGTGTGCGGGGGCATTGAAAACGAATACTACCAGTACCTGAACTGGAAGGGGGTCAAGGTGGCGGACTCGGTCATCGCCTCCTTTGAGCAAGCCCTTTCCCTGGCGGCGCGGGGGGCCCTGGAGCCCGGCGCGATCCTCCTGAGACCCAATGAAACAATTTGATACGTTTCAAGCTGTTTCATTTCGCCTCTTTTTCCCCTCCGCTCTGCTTGCCCATCTCTCCTCCCCCGGGAAAACCGGGGATCCTCGCCGTTGGCACGGGGGTTGCTTCCCAATAACCGACCGTTTGCAACAATTACTCGTGAAAGGAACCGTCCATGTCCATGTTTTCCAAATTTCGTGAAAAGATCGAGGCCTGGATGAACGCCGTGGCCTTTGCCGAGGCCAACGACCACGACGCCGCCCTTGCCATGGTGGGCGCGGACCCGGAAAAACAGAAGAGCTTCTCCCTGGATGCCGTCACCACGGCCGTCGCCTTTGCCGAGGCGGGCGAGCACGACCTGGCCCTGTCCTATCTCAAGGGCGAAGGGCGCAAGAAGGCCGCCGTGCTGGAATTTCCCGGCGTGCGGGTGTGGACCGGCCGCGTGCGGGTTGATACGGCAAACCCCGTCCCGGCGCTGGCCGGGGTGCGCGTGTGGTGCGGCAGGGTAGCGGCCTAGAAGCAGGATTTGCCCATGCCCGCCAACGTGCTTTTGCTGGGGGCCGAAAGTCCCCTCATGGACCGCATGGCCCAGGCTTTGTCCGCCCAAGCCCGGGTGTCGGTTTCCTTCTGCCCCGGAGAGGCCCTGGCCCAGGCCAGACGGTCCGACTTCGACGTGGTGGTGGTCAACTTCCGGGATCTTTTGGAAACCGGCGTGCTGTTTCTCCGGAACCTGAAGCGGGCCAACCCCCTGACCGAGGTCATCACCCTGTCCGTTCCCTCGACCCTGCGCTACTCCATCGAGGGCATGAAACTCGGCGCCTTTGCCGACCTTTCCATGCCCTTCGAGGTGGAGGAGTTTTCCGCCAGGGTGGCCGAGGCGTGGAAGAAAAAGTCCCGGGCCAAGAAGGGCCTGGCCGCGTTCCGCCGCAGAATGGAGTCTTTGGCCGCCTCCGCGGCGTTTGCCGAGGCCGGCCAGTTCGATGCGGCGGTCTGCTTGTCCCAACCCGCAGAAGACTCAGGAGACGAAGAGGACCGACATGAGCAAAGACAAGGATCATTTTAAGCTTCTTCTGGTGGACGACGAAGAGGAGTTCGTCAAGGCCCTGGCCGAGCGCCTGGAGATGCGGGACCTGGAGTCCGACACGGTGTTCGACGGCGAACAGGCCATCGGCTACGTGGAGGACAAGGAGCCCGACGTCATGGTGCTGGATTTGAAGATGCCCGGCATCGACGGCATCGAGGTCCTGCGCCAGGTGAAAAAGGCCTACCCGGACATCCAAGTCATCATCCTGACGGGCCACGGCACGGAAAAGGATGAAAAGCGCGCCCGGGAGCTGGGCGCCTTCGAGTACCTGGAAAAGCCCGTGGACGTGGACAAGCTGGTGGACCGCATCCGGGGGGCCTACAAAAAAAGGCTGTCCAACATCGCCGCCGCGGCCACTTTTGCCGAGGCCGGGCAGTTCGACACCGCCAGGGACATCTACAAGGGCAAGGACGAAGAGGAAGAGTAAGGGCCAAGGGGTCCCCCGGCGGGAGCAGCGGCCCGACTCCACAGGCCCCGGACCCCGGAGAAACGCCATGGAGAGCATGACAGTCCTGGTCGTGGACGACGAAGAGGAGTTCATCCAGGCCCTGGCCGAGCGCCTGGAGCTGAGGAACATCCATACCGAACTGGCCACCACGGGCAAGGAGGCGCTCAAGAAGGTGAGGGAAAGGGGCTACGACACCGTGCTCCTGGACATGGTCCTCCAGCATTCCCGGGGCATGGACGTCCTTCGGGAGATCAAGCGCATCCGGCCCGACCAGCCCGTGATCCTCCTTTCCGGACGGGGCACGGACGAGGACTACCAGGACGGCAAGCGGGAAGGGGCGTTTGATTACCTGATCAAGCCCATCCATATCGAAACCCTCATCGAACGGATCCGCCAGGCGGCGGAAAGCCGGAAGGGAGGCGTTTGATGGAAGGGGGCAGGGTGCTTCTGGTGGATGACGATGAGGACTTCGTGGAAGCCTTTTCCGAAAGGCTCCGGGCCCGGGGCCTTTCGGTGGATACGGCCGGCAGCGGCGTGGAGGCCCTGGAGCGCGCCAAGGCCCGGGGCTACGACGCGGTGATCCTGGACCTGGCCATGCCCGAACTGGACGGCCTGGAAACCATGCGGTTTCTGCTCAAGGAGAACCCCGACCTCCAGGTGATTTTGCTCACCGGCCACGCCAGCCTGCAAAAGGGCATCGAGGCCATGAAGCTGGGGGCCATGGATTTTTTGGAAAAACCGGCGAATATCGAAAAGCTCATGGAGCAGATCGCCGAGGCCAAGGCGAACAAGCTGCTTTTGACCGAAAAACGGCTGAAAAAAAAGATGTCCGACATACTCCGCTCCAAGGGGTGGTAGGGTCCGTCGTCGCCGCCCTTTTTGCGGTGGAAAAGAAAAAGCAAAGGGGGAGAAACCATTGAGAACAAGGATCTGGGATCGAATCGGACTTGCGATTTTCGCTTTCGGAGTGACGGCCATGAGCCATCCGCTGGTGGCCGCCGCGGCCGAGGAGGCGGCCGCCACCGGAGGCGCGGGCGGGGGTAAACCCTGGTGGTTCTGGCCCATCGCCCTGTTCTTCTTCTGCCTGGTGCTGGGGGTGTTCGCGGTGCTGGCCGGCGTGGGCGGGGGCGTGCTCTACGTGCCGCTGGTGTCGGCGCTGTTTCCTTTTCACCTGGACTTCGTCCGGGGCGCGGGGCTTCTGGTGGCCCTGGCCGGGGCCCTGGCAGCCGGCCCCGGGCTGTTACGCAGAAACCTCGCCAACCTGCGCCTTGCCCTGCCCATGGCCTTGATCGCGTCCTCGTTTTCCATCGTGGGCGCATTCATCGGCCTGGCCCTGCCCGCGGAGAAGGTCCAGCTCCTTTTGGGCCTCACCATCATCGGCATCGCCGGCCTGCTGCTTTTCTCCAAAAACGTGGAAAAGCCCGTGGTCACCAAGCAGGACGCCGTGGGCCGCGCCCTGGGCATGTCGGGCGTATCCTACGAAGAGTCCAGCCACGAGCTCATCGAATGGAAGACACACCGCACCTTCCAGGGCCTTTTGGTCTTCTGCGTCATCGGCGTGGTGGCGGGCATGTTCGGCCTTGGCGCGGGCTGGGCCAACGTGCCGGTCTTAAATCTCATGATGGGCGCTCCCTTGAAGCTGGCGGTGGGAACCAGCAAGTTCCTGCTTTCCATCA
>JAFDHW010000198.1 GCA_019308705.1 Deltaproteobacteria bacterium | reverse complement strand
GGAGGGAAGCTGTACTTTTGTACCGCGACCGCCTCCTGACGCAGCTATCGCGTGAATCGGGCTCGCCGGAAGGGTGAAAAATTTCGCCGATGTCAGCATTCCTCGAATAAACAGCGTGCATTTTTCAAGGACCCTTCAATTGGCACTTAACCTGTTTAAATCCGTATAACTATTTGACTCGGCGAAATTTTTCATGAATGATTCGGGTTAAACCTTCAGCCCCGCCTCGTACCCCTCCCTGATGGCTTCCAACAGGCTCCGGGGCGCCCTGGCGTCGCCGATGACCGTCACCGGGACGCTCACGCCCTGGAGTTCCCTGGCCAGGAGGTTTTCCGGGGCCGCGCCCACGGCCAGGATCACCGTGTCCGCGGGGATGGAACGCTCCCCCTCTCCGGCCTCCACCACCACCGCGTCCTGGGTGATCTTTTTCACCTTGGTGTCCGGGCACAGGGAAACCCCGCACAGGCGCAGGCTTTTGAGCAGGCTCCACCGGGAGGTGCGGCCCACGTTGGCCGCCAGCCGGGGCAGCATGTCCACCACGGTGATGTTCCTGCCCGGCCGGTGGCAAAGCCTGGCCAGCACCTCGGGGTCCTCGGCGTTGTGGTACAGCAAAAAGGCCAGGGCGTGGTCGTCCGGCGCGTCCAGGGAGGCCACCCAGTGGGCGGTTTCGCACCCCGTGGCGGACCCGCCCACGATGACCACGTTCTTGCCGATGTGGGCCACCTTGTCCGAAAGCACGTCCCATGCGTCCACGACATGGGGCAGGTCCGCGCCGGGGATGGGCGGCCGCAGGGGCTTCGCCCCCGTGGCGCACACCACCAGGGCCGGGTTCTCCTTTTGCACCGTGTCCGCGGTGAGCGGCTCGTTCAGCCGGATATCCACCCCCGCATTCTTTGCCCGGGAAACCAGGCTTTCCAGGCCACGGCCGAACTCCGCCTTTCCCGGCGGGGCCTGGGCCAGGCGCATCTGGCCTCCGGGTTGGTCCGACGCCTCGAACACGGTTACCTGGTGGCCGCGTTCCGCGGCCGTGCGGGCGAACATGAGCCCCGCAGGCCCCGCGCCGGCCACGAAAATCCGTTTCTTCCCAGCCACGGGCTTGGGCGGGCCCTCGAGCTCCCTGCCGCAGGCCGGGTTCATGACGCAGGTGACGCCCGAACCGGAAAAAACGGTGTCAAAGCATCCCTGGTTGCAGGCGATGCAGGGAGTGATCTCGGAGAACTTCCCCGCCCGGGCCTTGTCCGGCAGCCCGGGGTCGGCCAACAGCGGCCTGCCCCAGCAGATGAGGTCGCACATCCCGGCCCGAAGCGCCCGCTCCGCCACCAGGGGGTCGCCCAGGCGGTTGGACCCGAATACGGGCACGGAAACCGCCTCCTTCACTCCCCGGGCCAGGTACAGGTACGCGCCCGGCGGCACGTTGGAGGTGAGCTGGGGCACGTTGGTCTCGTGCCATCCGCCCGTAACGTTGATCCAATCCGCCCCGGCGGCTTCGGCGGCCGCGGCGAACCGCGCGCACGCCGCGTTGGCGTTGCCGCCCGGCATGAACTCGTTTCCCGCGATGCGCACGCCCACCGCCGCCCCCGGAGCCGCCTCCCGCACCTTGGCCAGCACCTCCAGGGGAAACCGCATCCGGTTCTCTTCGCTTCCGCCATACCCGTCCGTGCGCTGGTTGGTGACCGGCGAGAGGAACTGGCTCATGAGATACCCCGTGCAGGCTAAAACCTCCACCGCGTCGAACCCCACGGACACCGCCCGCCGCGCGGCCTCGGCGTACGCCTCGCGCACCCGGTCCAGGTCTTTTGCGTCCATCTCTTTCGGGGTCTCGCCGGTGAGCTTGCTGGGGATGGCCGAGGGGGCCAGGCAGGGCTCGCCCGTGAGCCACGAGAGAGCGTAGCGGCCCATGTGCAGAAGCTGGACGCACACCTTGGCCGAAGTCTCCCTGTGCACCTGCGCCAGAAACTCCCCCAGGGCGTCCCGGTTGCGGTTGTCGAACAGCCCGATCATCATGGGCACGGACCCGGCCGTGTCCACGCCGCACGGCCCCACGGTGATCATCCCCGCGCCGCCACGGGCCCGTTCCATGTAAAAGGCCCGGAACCGCTCGTTGAACTCGTAACAATCCGTGTACGCCAACCCCATGGAAGGCATCACCACCCGGTTTAAAAGTCTCATTCCCCCCACCTGGCAAGGCTCGAACAACCGCACCAACTGCATGAAAAACTTCCTCCCGTCCCTTCTGAAGAAAACAGGTTTGGATTTCCCCGGCCTGATGGGAAATTGAGCCATGAGGGGGGCAGGAAGTCAACAACCCGGTATTTCCGCGGGAAATGACCGGAATGCTTGTTTGGAAGGGGTTCAAAACTCGGGGTGCAGCTTCTTGATCCTGAAAAGCTCCTCGAACACGAACAGGGATTTTCTCAGGGAGTCGTAGACGATGCGGGAATCGTCGGCGTGCTTCCAGGTGACCGGGAACTGGGCCACGCGGTAGTCGAGCTTCCCGGCGAGCCAGAGGATTTCCGCGTCAAAGATCACCGAAGAGAGTTTCTGGCGGGAAAACAGGTCCTTTGCGGCCTTTTGGGTGAAGAGCTTGAACCCGCACTGGGTGTCTGGAAAGGAAAATCCCAGCCAGAGGTTTTGCACCAGGGTGTAGACCTTGGCCGAAAGCCTTCTGGGCAGGCTCTGGAAGTGAGTGACGTTGGATTCCGGCAGGGCCCGGGAGGCGATGGCCACGTCCGCGCCGCGCGCAATGCAGGCCTCGGCCTTTTCCAGCTCCTCCATGGGCACGGAGTAGTCCGCGTCCATGAAGAGCACAAGCCCGCCGGCGGCGCGGGTCATGCCGTAGGCCACGGCGTAGCCCTTGCCCCGGTTGGGATGGTATTCCAGAAAGCGGAGTTCCACGTTTTCCGGCGGGGTGAAGGAGGCCACGGCGCGGCCGGTGCCGTCCGTGGACCCGTCGGACACCACGCACACCTCGGCGCTTTGCCCGCGGTTTCCAAGGTACTCAAGGGTCTTCTGAAGCGTGGGGACGATCCGGTCCTGTTCGTTGTAGGCCGGAATCACCACGGAAAGCTCGGGCATGGCGAAATCCTTCAGTCCGCGGCAACGGTTTTTCCCCCGGGTTCGGCCGGGGCGGAGTCCTGCATCCTGCACAGCCGTGCGTAGAGGCCGTCCGCGGCCATGAGGGTGCGGTGGTCTCCCTGCTCCACGATCTCGCCTCCCTGGACCACCAGGATGCGGTCCGCGTGGCGGATGGTGGAGAGGCGGTGGGCGATGACAAAGGAGGTGCGGCCGGCCATGAGGTTTTCCAGGGCCTTTTGCACCACCCGCTCGCTCTGGGTGTCCAAGGACGAGGTGGCCTCGTCCAGGATGAGGATGGGGGCGTCCTTCAGAAGCGCCCGGGCGATGCACAACCGCTGCTTTTCACCGCCGGACAGCCTGCCGCCCAGCTCGCCCACCACCGAATCGTAGCCCTTGGGCAGTCTGGTGATGAACTCATGGGCATAGGCCGCCCTGGCCGCCTCCATGATCTCTTCCTCCGTGGCCTTTTCGTTTCCGTAGGCGATGTTGTTTCTCACCGTGTCGTTGAAGAGGATGGGCTCCTGGGTGACGATGGCGATCTCCGCCCGCAGCGAAGACAGGGAGTAGTCGCGCACGTCCACGCCGTCGATCTTCACGGAGCCGGCGGTGACGTCGTAGAAGCGGGGGATGAGGTTCACCAGGGAGGTCTTGCCCCCGCCGGACGCGCCCACCAGGGCCACCACCTCGCCGGGGTCCACCTGGAGGTTTATGTCCTTCAGCACCAGGGTGTCGCCGTAGGCAAAGGACACGTTCTCGAACTTCACCGTGTGGGTGCCGGGGGCGAGTTGGCAGGGGTTCTCCTTTTCCTTGATCTCGGATTCGGTCTCCACGATGTCGAAGATGCGGTCCCAGGCGGCCAGGCCCTCCTGCACCGCGGCGTTTAACCGGGAGAGTTTCTTCACCGGGTCGTAGAGCATAAGCACCGCGGCCATGAAGGAGAAGAACTGGCCGGGGGTCTTGTCGCCCTGGAAAACCAGGTAGCCGCCGTACCAGATGACGCCGGCGATGCCCACCCCGCCCAGAAACTCCATGATGGGCGAGGTGATGGCCTTGGCCCGCACCTGCCGCACGGACAGGGAGAACAGGTCCGCGGTTTTCTTGTAGAACCGGTCCTTTTCCTTTTCCTCCATGCCGAAGGCCCGCACCACCTTGTTTCCCGTGAAGGTCTCCTGCAGGTGCGAGTTCATGTCGCCCATGGCCTCCTGCACGCCCGTGGACAGCCTCCGCACCTTCCGGCCGAAATAATAGATGGGATAGAAGGCCGCGGGCAGGATGACGAGGGCGAAGATGGCCATGACCCAGTCCTGGTAGAAGATCACGCCCGTGAGGAAGACGATGGAGAAGAAGTCGCGCAGGCTGGAGGTGACCGCCGTGGTGACCATGGCCCGGATCACGTTCACGTCCCAGGTGATGCGGCTCATGAGCTCGCCGGTCTTCTCCCCCTGGAAGAAGGAAAGCGGCAGGTCCATCATCCGGCCGTAGAGCATGTCGCGCAGCCGGCGGATGATGTTCTCGCCCACCCAGCCCATGAGGTATTCCTGGCCGTAGTAAGAGGCCCCGCGGATGAAGAACACGATGACCACCACCAGGGGGATGAGCGTCAGCGCCGCGGCTTGGCGGTTGACGAAAATCTTGTCCATGGCCGGTTCCACCAGGTAGGCCACCGTGGCCATGGAGCCGGACATAAGGATCATGCACACCATGGCCAGAAGCAGCCGGGCCTTGTTCTCCCAGATGAGGGACAAAAGCTCCCGGTGGCGGTGCTTGAGCGAGAATTTGCGGGGAAGAAGCTTCATGGTTTCCGTATCGGCCGCAATGCCTGAAAAAGGATTAACCCGGATTATTCACGAAGCCTGATTTCCGTGCTGGCAAGGCTAGAGGGGTGAAGGCGTACTTTGGTACGCCGAGCCCCGATAACGCGGCCAGCGCGGAAATCGGGCGAGC
>JAFDHW010000197.1 GCA_019308705.1 Deltaproteobacteria bacterium | reverse complement strand
CATCATGGGCGACGACGAGGACATGGTGAAGAAGATGCGCGTGGGCCAGTTGGACTGCGCGGGCATCTCCTGCCAGGGCGCGGACATGATCTGCCCGGAAATGAACGCGCTCCAGCTCCCGTTTTTGTTCGAAAACTGGGAGGAAGTGGACTACGTGCGGGGCAAGATGTACGCCTACTTCAACCGGGTGGCCGCCCAAAACGGTTTCTACCTCATTTTCTGGCTGGACCAGGATTTTGACCAGATTTACTCCAGCAAGTACCAGTTCCGCGATTTCAACGACTTTAGCCGGGCCCGGTTCATGACCTGGTACGGCGAGTTGGAAAAGGCCGTGCTCGCCAAGCTGGGGGCCGACCCCATCCCGGTGAACGTGCCCGAAGCCTCGGCAGCCATCCGCCAGGGCGTGGTGGACTCCCTCATCGCCCCGGCCCTGGGCATCCTGGGGTTCCAAGGCTACCAGGTCTGCAGGTACATCAACCCCATCTCCATCCGCTACGCGCCGGCTTTGGCCGTGTTCACCATGGACGCCTGGAACTCGTTGCCCTCCGAGTACCAGGAGGCCATGAAAGAGGGCCGCATGGAAGTGGTGGACGAATTCTGCAAGGCGGTGCGCAGGGACAACAAGAAGGCCCTGGTGGCCATGACGCGCTACGGCCTGAGGATGGTGGACGTATCGCCCGGGCTGGTGGACGAGTACAAGAGGCGCACCCGGCCCGTGTGGGAGGAGTTGGCGGGCAAAGAATACAAGCAGGAGACCCTGGACGCCATCCTGGCCCATCTCAAGGAGTTCCGTTCCCGATAGCCGACAGCCAGGCCGCGAAAAAGCGTTTTTGAACACAGCGCCACATGGTGTACAAAAGGGGCTGAAGGGCCGGCCGCGGTCCTTGGCCCCTTTGTGCGTTCCCGCAAACAGCGTATCCGCCATCCATGCCCAGGCATTCGGAACAATCCGTCCCCGCCCGGACCAGACCGGCGCATCACGCCGCCGCGGCGGCCGCGCTGGCCGTCCTGGTGTTGTGGGTCTACGCGCCCGTTTACGGTTTTGATTTCGTCAACCTCGACGACCCCGTCTACGTGACCGCCAACCCCATGGTACAAAAGGGCCTGTCCTGGAAAAGCGTGCAATGGGCCTTCACCACGCTCCACGCCCACATCTGGCACCCGGTCACCTGGCTTTCCCACCTGGCGGACGTCTCGCTGTTCGGCATGGATCCCGGCGGCCACCACGCCGTGTCCGCGGGCATTCACCTTTTCAACACCCTCCTGGTGTACCTGGCGTTTTTCCTGCTCCTTGGCCGGCCCGCCCCTGCGCTTTTGGCCGCCGCCCTGTTCGGCGTCCACCCCCTGCACGTGGAGTCCGCGGCCTGGGTGTCCGAGCGCAAGGAGCTGTTGTCCTTCTTCTTTGCCCTGTCCGCCCTGTGCGGGTACGCCCTGTGGGCGAAATCGGGCCGCAGGGCCTGGTACGGCGCGTCCCTGGGCCTGTTCGTCCTGTCCCTCATGGCCAAGCCCATGGCCGTGACCCTGCCGCTGGTGCTGCTTCTGGCGGACGCCTGGCCCCTGGACAGGCTGTTTCCCCGCCCCCGGCGGACGCTTTTGGAAAAGATCCCCTTTTTCGTTCTTGCCGCCATCTCCGCCGCGGCCGCCCTGGCCGTCCAGCGTCACGTGGGCCTGGCCAAGTCCATGGCCGTGGTCCCCGCCCTGGACCGCCTGGAGAACGTCCTGGTCTCCTCGGCGGGCTACGTGGGCAAGGCCCTTGTCCCTGTACATCTCGCGGCGTTCTATCCCTACCAGGAACCCGGAGCCGCCATGGTCGCCGTCTCCGCCCTGGTGGTCCTGGGGGTTTCCGCCGCCGCGGTCGCCCTGCGGAAAAAGGCGCCCTGGCTGGCCGTGGGCTGGGCATGGTACCTGGTTGCCTTGTTTCCCGTGTCCGGCGTGGTGCCCATCGGCTCCCACCTGTTCGCGGACCGGTACACCTACTTTCCCCTGCTGGGCGTATTCCTGGCCTTGTCCATGGGTACAGCCCGGGTGGCCGCGGCGCGGCCCGGGCTCAGACGGCCCGCCTGGGCGGCCGCCGCCGCGTGCGTGGTCCTTTTCGCCGTGGCGGCCCGGGCCCAGGTGAACACCTGGAAAAACAGCGTCACCCTGTTTTCCCACGCCCTGGACGTGACCCAGGACAACTGGCTGGCCCACGACAACCTGGGCAGCGCGCTCATGGACCAAGGGGAAACGGACCAGGCCATCCCCCACTTCCGCCGGGCCGCGGACCTTGCCCCCCATTATTTCAAGCCCGCCAACAACCTGGGTCTTGCCCTGGCGCGCAAGGGGCGGTATGCCCAGGCGATCCCCTGGCTGGCAAAGGCCGTGGAACTGGCCCCGGACTCCTGGCAGGCCCGGGCCAACCTGGGCGAAGCCCTGCTCAAGGCGGGAAAGGCCAAGGAGGCCGTCAAGCACCTGGCCGCAGCCCGGAAGTTGAACCCGGATCAACCCTCCGTTGCCGCGTCGTTGGGCCACGCCCTTCTGCTCGCGGGCCGGTACGAGGAGGCCCGGGAACACCTTTCATGGGCCATGGACAAGCTGGGGGAATCCCCGGGCCTGCTGAACAGCGTGGGCGCGTCGTACCTGGCCCAGGGCGACAGGAACAGGGCCGCGGCCCTTTTCCGCCGCGCCCTTGCCCTGGACCCCGGCTACCAGCCGGCCCTGGACAACCTGGAGGCCGCGGGCAAGAGCCCCGGCAACTGAGAACCTTGCTTTTCGCCTGGAAAGAACCTGCATGACCGGACCGGGAATCCGCGTAACCGTGCTTGCCAGTGGCAGCAGGGGAAACTGCATGGTGCTAAGCGACGGCGAGACCACCGTGCTCCTGGACGCAGGCCTGTCCGCCAGGGAGACCGTCCGGCGCATGGTCTCGGCGGGCCTTTGCCCGGAAAGCCTGTCCGGCGTCATCCTCTCCCACGAGCACCGGGACCATTTGTCCGGCATGGGCCCGGTGTGCAGAAGGTTCAAGCTTGCCGCCTACATGACCGGCAAGACCTTCAAGAACGCGAAGCCCCTGCTGGGCGCGCTCCCACGGGTGGAACCCTTTTCCTGCGGCGCGGACTTTTCCATCGGCACGCTTTGCTTCCGCCCCTTTTCCATCAGCCACGACGCCGCGGACCCCGCAGGGTTCACCGTGTCCGCCCACGGCATCAAGGTGGGCATCGCCACGGACCTGGGGGTATGCACCTCGGTAGTCGCCCACCACCTTTCCGGGTGCAGGGCGCTTTTCCTGGAAGCCAACCACTGCCCGGACATGCTGGACGCGGGCCCCTACCCATGGCACTTGAAGCAGCGGGTGAAAAGCCGCATCGGCCACCTCTCCAACCAGGCCGCCCGCGACCTCCTCGGCCGCGTGCTGTGGCCGGAGGTGACCCACGTGGTCCTGGCCCACCTCTCCGAGACCAACAACCTGCCGGAAAAGGCGCTTTCCGTGGTGGGCGAAGCCTTGGGCAACCACTCGGCCAGCCTGATTGCAGCGCACCAGGAGCAGGTGGTGGACGTATGGATACCGGCAAAGCCCCCGCCCCCGGGATAAGTCCGCTGAAAACCTCCATCTTTGCTTGACACCTTCGCCTCTCCATAATAGAGTTTGCCGGTTTTTCCCTGGGAATTCGAGGCGGTACCTTGCCGCGTAATTGTGTACCAGTATGAAAGGAGAGGGTTCTATGTCTGAACTTATTGCGCCTCACGGCGGAAAGGGCCTGACCATCTGCCTCCTGGAGGGCGATGAACTGGCAGAGGAAAAGAAAAAGGCCGAAGGCCTGAAAAAGGTGGAGATCTCCCCCCGGGTCAAGGGCGACCTCATCATGATCGGCACCGGCGGCTTCTCCCCCTTGACCGGCTTCATGACCAAGGCCGACTGGAAGGGCGTTTGCGAGGATTTCCTGCTGGCCGACGGCACCTTCTGGCCCATCCCCGTCACCCTGGACGTGAGCAAGGCCGACGCCGACGAGATCAAGGAAGGCGACGAGATCGCTCTGTGGGACCCCAAGAGCGACGAGATCATGGCCACCATGAAGGTCACCGAGAAGTACGAGATGACCAAGGAGGACAAGCGCTGGGAGTGCGAGAAGGTGTACATGGGCGAAGGCACCCCCACCGCCGAGGAGTTCTGGAAGATCGCCAAGGAGGACCATCCCGGCGTCCAGATGGTCATGAACCAGAAAGAGGTGAACCTTGCCGGCCCGGTGAAGGTGCTGTCCGAAGCCGAGTACCCCACCAAGTACAAGGGCATCTACCTGCGCCCCGCGGAAAGCCGGAAGATCTTCGAGGAGCGCGGCTGGAAGGAAATCGCGGCCATGCAGCTCAGGAACCCCATGCACCGTTCCCACGAGTACCTGGCCAAGATCGCCATCGAGGTGTGCGACGGCGTGTTCATCCACTCCCTGGTGGGCAACCTGAAGCCCGGCGACATCCCCGCGGACGTGCGGGTGAAGTGCATCGATGTGCTGGTGAAGAACTACTTTGTGGAAGACAAGGTGGTCCAGGGCGGGTACCCGCTGGACATGCGCTACGCCGGTCCCCGCGAGGCCCTGCTGCACGCCACCTTCCGCCAGAACTACGGCTGCTCCCGCATGATCATCGGCCGGGACCATGCCGGCGTGGGCGACTTCTACGGCATGTTCGAGGCCCAGACCATCTTTGACAAGATCCCCTGCCCCTCCGAGCCGGGCAAGGCGCTTCTGTGCACCCCGCTCAAGATCGACTGGACCTTCTACTGCTACAAGTGCGACGGCATGGCCTCCCTGCGCACCTGCCCGCACGACAAGAGCGACCGCGTGCTCCTTTCCGGCACCATGCTCCGCAAATTGCTCTCCGAGGGCGGCGAGCTTCCCGACCACTTCGGCCGGGACGAGGTGGTGGCCATCCTCCGGGAGTACTACGAAGGCCTCACCGAGAAGGTGGAAGTGAAGCTGCACGGCGCGGCCACCGGCGAATAGCCAAAAGGCGCGCAACGGATAAAAAAACCCGGCGGGGACGTTCCCGCCGGGTTTTTTGCCGCCCTTCCCCGGCGGGGGGCGGGGGCGAAAAAAA
>JAFDHW010000196.1 GCA_019308705.1 Deltaproteobacteria bacterium | reverse complement strand
CGCTTCTTGTCGATGCGGCGGGGGCCGGCCAAGAAATGCATACCTGGTTTTTGCCAAAAATAGAGAGACTTTACTGATTTACAACCTGGCCGGTTGATGGTAAACATTTTGTGGCGCTTTTCATCCCTATCACCTGGTCCGGCCCCGGTCGGACGTCTGCGGCAGGGTCAAACCACGAGAGGAGATATCCCATGAGCAGGAAATTTCTGGAGGTTTGCGGCGGCCTCTTTCTTCTGGCGGCCACGGTGTGGCTCATCCTGTGCATAGTCAGCCTGCCGGGGATGATGCGTTCCGCGAGCCTGTACTTTGATCAGGCCAACAGGCTCATGGCCCAGACAGGCCGGGTCATGGAGCGGGTCTCCGCCAACCAGGAGAAGATGGCCGGGTACGTGTCCGCCACCAGGGTCATCACCGCGGAAAGCACCATAGCCTTTCTGGCGGCGCTCTTGGAGAAGAAGAACGTGTTGGGCGGCGAGGAGGCAAAAAACCTCATCGGCCAGTCCATGGACAACCTGGAAACGGTTTCTCCCCGCCTGGCGCTGTTGGGCAGGAGGGCCGCGGATTACCGGGACCAGCTCTTGACGGAGGACAGCACGCTGCTTTCCGAGGTGGCCGCCGCCCCGCCCGCCGGGGAGGCCCCGCAGGCCGTCGTGGACTACGAGGCCCTGAACGCCATGGCCCTGTCTGACCTCAAGAGCGCCTATTCCGCCGCCATGGCCTTTTTCGCCGAAAACCCGGACCAGGAGGCCACCCTGGACAAGGTCGCCCTGTTCGGCTTCTCCCCGACCGAGGGCGTGACGGTGGAAATCGGTCCCGGCACAAAGGACGCCCTGGTGATCAGGTCCAGCCATACCTTGGGCAACCTGGTCTACGCCATCGGCCCGGAAGGGGAGCTTTCCTCCGAAGCCAAGTAAACCTCCTTTCGTCCGCTTCCCGGAGGGGCCGGGACGCTTCCGGCCCCTCCGGGCCGTTTTTGCCGTTTTTCCCCGCCCCTGTGCCTCTTGTCTTGTCTCGCCAATGTGCTTGACCTGCACTCCCCTTCGATGTCATTCAAAGGAGGCTTTCCAAGCAATCCACCCCATAAGCGGCCGGGAAGGCCTGCTTCCCGACGCAAAAGGAGGGTTTTTCCATGAAAAGCAGGACGTTGGGAATTGTGCTCTGCCTGTGCCTTTTGGCTGCTCCGGGGTTGGCCGCGGAGTTCCAGCCCATGGGATTCAAGTCCCTTTCCATGGGCGGCGCGGGGGTTGCCGCCGCAAACGGCGCGTACGCGGCCTACTTCAACCCCGCCCTCCTGGCCGGGGGAAAGGACGTAGTCCAGGTGGCCCTTTCCGCCTCCATGGGGGCCAGGGAATACAACCTGGCCGAAAGCGTGGACGAGCTTTCCGAGGTGGACATCGACAACACCATGGACCGGCTCTCCAACCTCACCCCGGCCCAGATACTGGCCGGAGCGTTGAGCGACCCCCAACTGCGGCAAGACCTCATCACCGTGCAGGCCGAGTTGTACGACCTTTCCGGGGGCAACGGGCTTCAGCTCATGCCCGGCGTAAGCCTGGGCGTGCAGGTGGGCGGCCTGGGTTTCGGCGTCTACGGCGTTTCCGAGGCCACCGCCTACGCGGTCATCGACCCAAACCGCCTGGACATCATCGTGCAGGAACCTATCTCGGGCGTCTACTTCCAGTACAACCCCGTCACGGACGCCCTCACGGTTTCTTCCGCGGCGGCCTACCAGGCCAGCTCCATCGAGTATGCCGCGGACAACGGCTACCACTACATCCAGTTGAACGGCCTGGCCTACGCAGAGATCCCCGTGGCCTGCGGGCATGCTTTTGAGGGCGATTTCGGCAGGCTGGCCCTGGGCGCTTCGGCCAAGCTCATGCCCGGCGCCACCTTCCGCAAAAAAATCATGGTGGACACGGAATCCGGCGAGATCGACGACGAGCTGGACAACGCCCGGGAGGACAGCCTGGCCTTCGGCGTGGACGCGGGCGCGCTCTATTCCCCGTCCATGGTAAAGAATCTCACCGTGGGCCTGGTGGCCAAGAACCTGAACACCCCCGCTTTTTCGGCCAAGACCGGACCGGACGTGGAACTGGACCCCCAGTTGCGGGCGGGCGCGACCCTCACCTTCCTGGACGAGCGCCTCACCGTGGCCCTGGACTATGACCTCACCTCCAACGAAACCTTCCTGCCCGGCTACGACAGCCAGATGGTGGGCGGCGGCGTGGCCTTTGAACCGGTTTCTTGGTTCTCGGTGCGCGGCGGCGTCATGAAAAACATCCAGGAGGACGAGGAGGGCACCATCTTCACCGCCGGCCTGGGGTTCGGGGCCAAGTGGTTCCAACTGGACGTGGCCGGCCAGGTGTCCGACAAGTGGGGCACCTACGACGAGTACGACATCCCCCGCTACACCCGCGTCCAGGTTTCCCTGGTGTCCAAGTGGTTCTAGGCGCCGAGGGCTGAAACCCGGATGATGCAAAGCCGGACCGTACACAAGCTCCCCGCCCGGGAGTTCGTGAAGCACAGAAACGGCCGGGGACGGCCCCGCGAGGTGGAGATCCTGTCCACCGGGCCGGGGCCCTATCCCGTCACCGTGGTCATCCCCACCCTGGACGCGGACCGGGGGGGGTATTTCGGGCAATTGCTGAAGCAGATCCAGGGCCAGACCCTAAAGCCCCTGGAGATCATCGTGGTCAAGGGCGACACCCGCCAGGGCCGGGCCATCAACATCGGCGCGGCCCTTTCCCGGGGCCGGATGCTGGCCACCATGGACGACGACACCCGGCTGCTCGCGAAAGACGCCCTGGAAAGGCTCCACGACGCCCTTGCCGCCCGTCCGGACGTGGGCATGGCCGGAGGCGTCAACGCCATCCCGGACGACGCCCCGCCCCTGGTGAAGAAGGCCATGGCCCAGATCCCCCGCCGGAGCACCCCGCCGGTGGACAAGGTCACGGACTCGGACCTGGCCGAGCATCCCCTGCTCATGATGAAAAAGGAAGCCTTCTTTGCGGTGGGCGGGGAAAACGAGGTCCTTCCCCGGGGCCTGGACCCCTACCTGCGCAGGGAGTTCCGTTCCGCGGGCTGGCGCGTGGTGGTGGTGCCGGGCGCGGCCTACGCCCACCTTCCGCCGGAAAGCCTTTCCAGGCTGGTCTCCCAATTCTACCGCAACGGCCGCCAGGCCGCGTTTGTCAACCGCAACTATCCCCGGTGGGTCCTGGAAACCCCGGCGGGCCACGGCACGGATTTTTCCGCCCGGGTGCCCCTGCCCCTCCGCGTGCCCCGCTACGCTTGGCGCATGGGCCGGGCTGCTCTCACGGGTAAGTGGCTGCTTCTGCTCACCCAGGCCGCCTACGCCCTGGGGTTTGCCCGGGGCTGGGTCACGCCGGGCGGGGAATAAGGCGCAGAAAAGGGCGGCTTCGCCCCGGCCGGGCGGGTGCTTTTCCGGCCTACAGGTCGTAGTACAGGAAAAACTCGTACGGATGCGGCCGGAGGTTGATCTGGTTCACCTCGTTTTCCGTCTTCCATTCGATCCACATGTCGATGACGTCCTGGGTGAACACGTCGCCCTTGAGCAGAAACTCGTGGTCGCCGGCCAAGGCCGCCAGGGCTTCTCCCAGGGAGGCCGGGGCCGAGGGGATCTCCGCCAGTTCCTCGGGCGGCAGGGCGTAGATGTCCTTGTCCAGGGGATCGCCCGGGTCGATCTTGTTCTGGATGCCGTCCAATACCGCCATGAGCATGGCGGAAAACGCCATGTACCCGTTGCACGAGGGGTCCGGAGTCCGAAACTCGATGCGCTTGGCCTTGGGCGAGGCCGAGTACATGGGGATGCGGATGGCCGCGGACCGGTTGCGCGAGGAATACGCCAGGTTCACCGGCGCCTCGAACCCCGGCACCAGCCGCTTGTAGGAGTTGGTGGTGGGGTTGGAGAGCGCGCACAGGGCCCGGGCGTGCTTCAGGATGCCGCCGGCGGCCCACAGGGCCTCCTGGGAGAGCCCGGCGTACTTGTCGCCGGCAAAGAGCGGCTTGCCCTTGTCCCAGATGGAGATGTGGGTGTGCATGCCCGTGCCGTTGTCCTCGAAAAGCGGCTTGGGCATGAAGGTCACGGTCTTGCCGTTTCTGTGGGCCACGTTCTTTAACACGTACTTGAACCACAACAACTGGTCGGCCATCTGCAGAAGCGGGGCGAACCGCATGTCGATCTCCGCCTGGCCCGCGGTGGCCACCTCGTGGTGCTGGGCCTCGATGGCGATGCCCAAGGATTCCAGCACCATGCACATCTCCGTGCGCAGGTCCTGGAGCTTGTCCATGGGCGGCACGGGGAAATAGCCCTGCTTATGGCGGGGCTTGTAGCCCAGGTTGGGGCACTCCTCCCGGCCGGAGTTCCAGATGCCCTCCACCGAGTCCACCATGTAGAAGGAGGCGTTCCTCTGGCAGTCGAACCGCACCTCGTCGAAGATGAAGAACTCCGCCTCCGGGCCGAAGTAGGCCGTGTCGCCGATGCCCGTGGACTTCAGGTAGGCCTCCGCCTTCCTGCAGATGTTCCGCGGGTCGCGGGAGTAGGGTTCCATGGTCACCGGGTCCACGATGTTGCCGATCAGAACCAGGGTGGGCTCGGCGAAGAAGGGGTCGATCTTGGCCGTGTCCGCGTCCGGCACCACCAGCATGTCGCTGGCGTGGATGGGCTGCCAGCCGCGGATGGAGGAGCCGTCGAACCCGAAGCCTTCCTCGAAGGAATCCTCTGAAAGCTCGGAGATGGGCACGGAGAAGTGCTGCCACAGCCCGGGGAAGTCCATGAACCGGATGTCCACCATCCTCACGTTGTTTTCCTTGGCGAATTTCAAGACTTCCTTGGCGTCCATCGTTTCTCCCTTCTGTTGCAGCGGCCCGGAGGCCGGGATGCAATGGTTTGTCGTTTTGTAACCTGCCGAAAAGAAACCGCAAGCACGTATGTTTCGGCAGGCCGTTCAACAGCGAAGAAGCACTCCGCTTTTTCGGGCCGCCTGCTAACCCGGATTATTCACGAGTTCGATTCGCGCGAGAGCAAGGAAGGAGGAGGGAAGCTGTACTTTTGTACCGCGACCGCCTCCTGACGCAGCTATCGCGTGAATCGGGCTCGC
>JAFDHW010000195.1 GCA_019308705.1 Deltaproteobacteria bacterium | reverse complement strand
AGTATTCCACGCCCACGTGCACCGGGGCTTTTGTCCGCGGCGGCACGGTGGGGGCCTTTTCGCCGAAAAGGGACGCAAACTTTGCCAGGAGGCCGGAAAAGTCCTCTTTGATCTCCTCCATGAAGAAGATGAACGGCCGCTTTTCGAAATGCTCGGCGATCAGTTCCAGGGTGTCCCTGAACAGGAAATCCTCCCGTTTCATGAATCCGCCGTTGCCCTCGAAATCGTAGTACTCTTCCAGCGTCCGCGTGCCGCCGGCGTGGAGATATTCCTTGTACAGCGAAATGATGTAACTGGCGTGCTTTCGGAACGACACCATCAGGCGCGCGTCGGGAAACACCCTGGCGAGCGACTGCAGGATCAGCCTGCGTTCGTCCAGCCATGTCCGGATGCAGCCGTGCCTGGATTGGCTCATGATATGGCAGCCGGCCAGGTTTTCATTCGAGATGATGTACTTTTTGGCCGGGTCCATCATGACCAGTTGGGAAAAGAAAATGGAATTCCGGTACTCCATGTTCGGCCAGACCGGGAATACGTGCGTCTGCAGAAAGGTCGTGGCTGTCTTTGGGAGCCCTATGTGAATGAATATCCTGTCCCCGTGTTCCATTTCGCCCAGGTTCTCCCGCCGGCCGCTCAATTCTTGTAAAGTTCCCAGTCGCTCTTCAGCACCAGCATACCAAACGTCGACTTTGCGTTCTCCACCTTGAAATTGTACATGTGCTTGCAGAACATAAGATGGTTGCCGATCTCATTCTCGTGCAGCACGATGGAAATGCTGTAGACGCCGTTGGACAGCGGCAGGTTCGGAAAGCTGACGGAAACGACATTGGAACCCACCTCGAAACTGGGGGTAAACCCGTCGAGGTGGGAGAAATTCGAGATCAGGTGCTGGCCTTTGACGTCGAAGATGGCGAACACGACGATGGGTTTTTCGATGCGGCGCCTGGTGATGAATTCGATCTGGAAGCGGAAGGGGTCGTCGCTCGAAACCGTGGCGGGATAGGACACGCCTCCCAGGGACACGGAGGGGTCCACCACGTGTAGTTCGCCGTCCACCATTCCCGACTCGGCCGTAAACTGTTCGTAGTCATCCACCACCTCGTGGGCCGGGCCGTAGTCCATGATCTTCCCGTCCCGGATCCACATGGCGCTGTCACAATGGAACCGGATGTTGTGCATGCCGTGGCTCACCAGGATCATGGAACCGCCGTTGTTCCTGTATTCCGTGATCTTCTTGATGCATTTGATGGCGAAGTGAAGGTCTCCCACGGCAAGGACCTCGTCCACCAGCAGCAGGTCCGGCTGAAGCTGGATGGCCACCGAAAACCCCAGACGCACCAGCATGCCGCTGCTGTAGGATTTGACGGGGCTGTCAATGAACTCCCCGATTTCCGAAAAATCCAGAATCTCCTCCAGCCGCCGGTCTATTTCCCTGGACGACATGCCCAGCACGGAGCCGGCGATCTTCACGTTCTCCCGGCCGGTCAGTATGGGGTTGAATCCCGTGCCCAGCGCGATCAACGCCCCCACCGTGCCATTGATCTGGATCCGGCCCGCGGTGGGCTTGATCAGCCCGTTGATCAGTTTGAGCAGCGTGGTCTTGCCCGCCCCGTTCCGGCCCACCAGCCCCAGCGACTCACCCCGTTTCAGCTCGAAACTGATATCCCTGAGCGCCCAGAATTCCTCGGGGCGCAGGGTATCCTGGTCCTTGGAGCGGCCGGTCATGTCGGACGCAAGGTCCTTTACCCCATACCAAAGCGATCGCTTCAGTTTGCGGCAGTATTTCTTCGAGAGGTTCTCAACGGAGACGACGACGTCTGTCATTACGCATCCATACGCTCGATGATGATGGGGAGGGCGACCCGGTACATAACCCAGCCGGCAAAGGACAGGACAACAGCCGCCGCGAGAATTATCAGGCCCCGTTCCAGGTACGCCAGGGTGCCTTCGTACAGGGCCTCACGGCACAGCAACAAAAACGGCGAGAGCGGGTTGGCCGCCACGATCCGGGACAAAAGGCCCTCTCCCGGCGGGGAATAAACCACGGGCGTGAAAAACATGAGCGCGCTGGCAGCGATCAGCAACGCCTGCTGAACGTCCTGGTACAGCACACCGATGGGGACCAGGAACATGCCGATCAACGTGCCGATGACCAGAAGCCCCAGAATGGGCACCACGCAGGCCACCGCGGTCACGTGGATGGGAATCCGGTAATACGCCAGCACAAGGCCCAGCAGAACCATCTTGAAAACAAAGGCGAACAAAACCTGAAGGATGCCCGAGAGCACCAGGGCCTCCTTGGGAAAACTGATCTTGGACAGCATGGCCCGGTTGGAATTGACGATCTTGAGCGGGGCATTCAGCGCGTCCACGAACAACTGCCAGAAGACGGTGCCCGTGATGACGAACACCGGGTACGGCAGGGTGAGGACGCCGGTATCGATGATGTTCGACCCGTTGAGCAGAATGAAGGTGAGGCTTGTCACCAGGGGCGGCAGAATGGCCCAGAGGTATCCCAGGGCGGTTTGCCGGTACTGGGCCGCCACATCCCTGGAGGCCAGCCGCAAGGTAAGACCCAGCGAGGCCGCGAGATCGGAGAACATATCCCGCAGCAGTCTCCCCGGCTCCAGCAAGGGGGATTTCGACGTGTATACCGTCACCCTGTGTTTCGCATCCATGGCACTCACCGCCAGAACGGCTTCCGGTTGTTCCGGGCTTTCCGCATCCAACCCCGGTCACTTCTCAGAAGGAAAAGCATCCACAAGGATGCCTACGATCCGTTTTCCGGCCACGCCGGTTCCGTAAAGGTCCACCGTGAAGTCGGAAGCCCTGGACAGAAGTTCCCCGCAGACCTCCGGGAGTCTGGAAACGGGTTCGCCGGCCAGCATGTTCACCCCGTGCTCCAACAGTTCCACCCACTCGGTTTCCGCCCGCAGGGTCACACATGGCTTGTCAAAGAAGAACGCCTCCTTCTGCAACCCTCCGCTGTCGGTTATCACCAGCCTGCAGGCCTTGAGGAGCTCAAGCATGTCGAAATATCCCAGGGGTTCCGTGACATGCAGCCCGGGCTGACTGCAGAGGCCGCCCATGTCGCATTCCGCGAGCTTCTTCCGGGTACGGGGATGCAGGGGCAGGACAACCGGCATGGTTTCCGCCACCTGTCCCACGGCACGGAACAGAGCCTCCAGCCTGGCCGGATCGTCCGTGTTTTCGGCCCGGTGCACCGTACACAGGGCAAAATCCCGATTCCCCCCCTCCACGAGCGCCCCCAGTTCCGTTCCCGGGGCCAGCACCCGGGACTTGTCCCCGGACAAACGCGCATAGAACAGCGCCGCGTCCAGCATCACGTCCCCCACCAGGTGCACGCCCGCGCGCTCCCCGTGGCATATGCCCTCGGATGCCAGGTTGTCCACCGCGCCCTGGGTAGGGCAGAACAACAAGGTGGACACGTGGTCGGTCACCACGCGGTTGATCTCCTCGGGCATGCGCCGGTTGTACGACCTAAGCCCCGCTTCCACGTGGGCCACGGGGATGCCTATCTTGGCTCCGGCCAGGGCCCCGGCCAAGGTGGAGTTGGTGTCCCCGTACACCAGCACGCAGTCGGGCTTTTCCGCCAGAAGCACCCGTTCCACGCCCTCCAGCATCCGGGCGGTCATGGCCCCGTGGGAGGCCTCGCGCACGCCCAGGGAGTGGTCGGGCCTCGGAATCTCCATTTCCGTGAAGAACACGGCGGACATGTTGGTGTCGTAGTGCTGGCCCGTGTGCACGATGACCTCGTGGATATTCGGCCCGCCCGAGGAGGCATTGTGCGCGGCAATGGCCCGGGACACGGCCGCGGCCTTGATGAACTGGGGCCTTGCCCCCACCACGGTGACCAGCTTCATGCCAGGCCCCCGGCAGGGGGTGGAAAATCGTTGGCCGCGCCGCAACGCGCGCAGGCCGCGCCCTCTTCCAGCACCTCGCCGCACCGGCAAACCCAGCCTATCTGCCGGGCCGGGTTGCCCGCCACCAGGGCGTTGTCCGGCACGTCGCGCGTCACCACCGCGCCCGCGGCCACGAACGCGTAGGCCCCGATGGTGACCCCGCACACGATGGTGCAGTTGGCCCCCAGGGTGGCCCCCCTCTTCACCAGGGTGGGGGCAAACTCGTTCTTGCGGTTCACGTGGGTGCGGGGGGTGCGCACGTTGGTGAACACCATGGACGGCCCGCAGAACACCCCGTCCTCCAGGGTCACGCCCTTGTACACGGACACGTTGTTCTGGATCTTGCAGCGGTCGCCGATCTTCACGTCCGGGCCGATGGCCGCGTTCTGGCCGATGATGCAGCCCTCGCCGATTTCGGACCCGGACAGGATATGGGAAAAGTGCCAGACTTTGGTGCCCTTGCCGATGGAAACGCCCGGGTCCACCACCGCGGTCTCGTGGACCATGACCCCGTTTTCCGTGACCGCCGCCGGGGCCATGGGCCTGCCGCCCTGGTTCAGGGACCGCTGGGCCGCGTTCAACACCGCCAGCACGGACAGGCCCTCCCCGCCGTCGGTCACGGGTTTTCCGCCTTCGGCCACGCAGGAAAGGAAATGGGCGCATTCCGTGCGCAGGGGTTCCCGCTCTACAAGCTCAACCTTTTCCGGGTCCGCCTTGGCGGGCACGGGCAAGTTGTTCTCCCACCGGATCTCGTGGGGATAGAGCAAAAGCTTTTCCTCCCACGGCCGGGTGTCGTCGAACACGGCCATCTTCCTTTCGCCCACCACCACCAGCTTCTGCTCCTTGAACGGGTGCAGCCAGGACACGAAAATGTGGGCCCTGAGGCCCGAGGCGAACTCCATGTGGGTGGTGGTCACGTCCGCGATGGACGAATGCAGGTAGCAGCCGCCCGTGGCCGAAACCGCCTTCGGCCCTTCGCCCGCCAGGGAGAGGATCATGGAGATGTCGTGCGGGGCAAAGGACCACAGGATGTTCTCCTCCCTGCGGATCTTGCCCAGGTTCAGGCGGTGGGAATAGATGTAGTTGATCCGGCCCAGCTCGCCGGCGGCGGCCAATTCCTTGAGCCGCACGAACGCCGGGTGGTAGTGCACAAGGTGACCCACCATGAGGCTGAGGCACGCGTCCCCGGCAAGGGCG
>JAFDHW010000194.1 GCA_019308705.1 Deltaproteobacteria bacterium | reverse complement strand
CCTTGCCCTGTTTCTTGGCTTCCTGGAAACCGCCGGCGTTCTTCAGGTCCTGGTAGGCCACCACCTCCGCCCGGATGAATCCCTTTTGCAGGTCCGTGTGGATGGCGCCGGCGGCCTCCACCGCGGGCGTGCCCCGGGGGATGGTCCAGGCCCGCACCTCGTCCTCGCCCACGGTGAAGAAGCTGATCATGCCCAGGAGTGCGTAAGACTCGTGGATCATGCGGTCCATGGCCCGGTCGGCCACGCCGTATTCCGCAAGGAACACCTCGGCCTCCTCCCCGGTCATCTGGGCCAGCTCCTCCTCCAGCTTGCCGCGCACCACCACAAAGCGCTCCTTTTCCCAGGCGCCCTTGCCCCGGGGCGGGGATTCATCCTCGTCCGGGTTGTTGATCACCACCAGGGTCGGCTTTGCGGACAGCAGGGTGAAACCCTTGAGCTGGGGGGCGTTTGCCAGGGCGGGGTCGTGGCGCAGCGGCCTTCCCTGCTCCAGCATGGCTTGGCAGGCGGAAAGCAACGCCTCTTCCCCGGGGTCGGGCTTCTTGCCCCGCTTCTTGTCCGCGGCCAGGCGCTCGGAGCGTTTTTCCACCACCACCAGGTCGGCGAAGCACAGCTCTTCGTCCAGGGCCTTGAAGTCGCGGGCCGGGTCCGGGGCCGGAAGGCCCGGCAGTTCGAAGTTCCGCACCACGTGGATGAGGGCGTCGGAGGTGCGCACGTGGCTTAAGGCCGCGTCGGGCATGCGGCCGCCGTCGGGGCGGGCGGGCAGGTGGGGAAGGAGGTATTGGACCTTGGCGTAGGTGGTCTTGGCGGGATTGTACAGATCACTCAAGAAGTCGACCCGGGAATCGGGCACGTCGATGGTGGCGATCTGGTGCTCGCCCTTTTTGGCCACTTGGTAGGCGGTTCCGGTGAGGGCGGAGAAGATGGTTTGCTTGCCCGCCTGGGGCAGGCCGATGATTCCAAGCTGCATGACGCACGGTTCCTCGTGTGGAAACAGGGAGAGCAAAGGCGCAAAGCCTACCCGCGGGCCGGGGCAATGTCAATTGCCCGGCCGGGCCAAGTGTGGTAGAGCACGGGATACCGCCGGGCGGTCCGGCGGATGGAGGCAAACCATGGAAAATCCCGGACACATGGCGGCCATGGTGGGCTTCGGCGTCCTGGTGGGCCTGGGGGCCTCGTTTTCCGGGCTGGGCGGCGGGTTCCTGATGGTGCCCCTTCTGCTCCTTTTGGGCTACGCGGCGCAAAAGGCGGTGGGTACCTCGTTTCTGGCCATCGTGGTCATTTCCATCTCCGCGCTTTTCGCCCATGGCAAGCTGGCCAACGTGGACTACCGGGCCGGGCTGCTCCTGGGCCTGGGCGGAGTGGCCGGGGCCCAGGTGGGGGCCCGCCTGGTGGAGCACGTCTCCACGGCCAACTTCAAGAGGGCGTTCGCCTTCATCCTTCTGGGCCTGGCGGGGTACCTGTTTTTCAAGCAGTAGGTCAGGCGGGCCCGGGTTCTTCGGGCTCCACGCCCTTTTCCGGCTTGATCCAGTCCCCGTCCCGGAGGTAGGAGAGGGCCGCCTCCTTCAATTCCTTCCTCTTTTCGGAAAACTTCTTTTTCATGTCCCTCAGCCACTGTTTGTGGGTTTTCGCGCCCTCGGGCGCGAGGAAGAACCCGTGGTCCGACCGGTTGATGAGAAAGGCGGGCCGGCCCGAGGAGGTGTCCAGCGTGCCGGGGTTGGAGCACAGCATGCACTGCACGTGGAAGCGGTCCACGAACCGGAAGGTGTCCGACCCGCACACCGGGCAGGCGGGCGAGCCCTTGGGCAGGGGATGGCCGAACAAGGCCGCTCCCAGCCGTTTGGCCGCGTTCAGGTTTTTGTCCTCTATGACCGCCTCGCCGGGGAGCGCCGCATAGACCACCTCCACACCCTTGATGTCCGCCAGGATCAGCGAAAGGAAATTGAGAAGCCCCAGCCGGGCGTAGCCTTCCTTGCCCTCCATGCCCGCCAGGACCACCCCTACGGCGGGTTTTCCCCACACCTGTTCGGAAAAGCCCATGGACCGGTCCAAAAGGAGCTTCAGCGAGGCGTTGGGCCCCAGGAAGTAGGTGGGCACGGCCACGATGAACGCGTCGGCCTCGGCCATGGCCCGGGCCACCATGGGGAAATCGTCGCGCACCTTGCAGTTTCCATTGTCCGTGAGGCAGTTGTAGCACCCCCGACACAGCCGGATGTCGAAATCCGCCAGCCTGAGCAGGGAGAGGTGGTGCTTTTCGGGAATGCGGTTGGCGATCTCCTTGACCATGAGCTCGCAGTTGCCGAGCTTGCGCGGGGACCCGATGATGCCCAGAACCTTTCGCATGAACACTCCTTTCCCGCTGCGGAAACCTGGTGGATTCTTGAAACTATAGGGTCGCGGCGCGGGCTCGTCAAATCCCCCGCAAAAAAGGGTTGACCCGGAAGCGGAGCAATGTAAGAACTGACATGTCAGTCTATTTTCTGGAGCAGGGAGCTTTTTACACAACCACGCAGGTCCCGGCGCCTTTTGCGCCCGGGAAAATCGGCCTTCTGCCCGTGGCGGCGGCCGGCCTGTTCAACCAGCCAAGGAGGAAACATGATCGATTTCGCACCGAGCAAGGAGCAGAAAATGGTGAAGGACTCCTTTGCCCAGGTGGTCCGGGACCTGGTGACCCCGGCGATCACGGACATGGAGGAGTCCGGTGAGATTCCCGGATCCGCCATCCAGAAGACCTGGGAACTGGGAGCTTCCATTTCCTTTGTGCCCGAGGCCTACGGCGGCGACGGCATGGAGTATTCGCCGGTGATGAACGCCATCATCCTGGAAGAGCTGGCGGCCGGGGACATGTCCTTTGCCGTGGCGGCCACGGTGCCTTCGCTGTTCATCATTCCGGTGCTGGACATGGGCACGGAAAAGCAGAAGGAAAAGTACCTGCCGCCGGTGTGCACCGACGAGTTCAACGTGTCCACCGTGGCCGTGACCGAACCCAGGATGGGGTTTGACGCCATGAACCTGGCCACAAAGGCGGAGAAAAAGGGCGGCTCCTACGTGTTGAACGGCGAAAAGTGCTTCGTGCCCATGGCGGCGTCCGCCAAGCACATCCTGGTGGCCGCCGAGCTGGACGGCGCGCCTCGCCTGTTTGTGGTGGACGCCAAGAACCCGGGCCTTTCCATCGGCGAGCGGGAAAAGAACCTGGGCCTGTATTCCCTGGAGACGAACACCGTGACCCTGAAGGACTGCGAGGTGCCCGAGGACGACCTTTTGCCCGAGGAGAACGGCGGGTACAAGAAGTTCTTGCAGAAGGGCCGGGTGGGCCTGTGCGCCCTGGCCACGGGCATCTCCCGCTCGTCCTACGAGTTCGCCCGTCAGTACGCCCGCGAGCGCGTGCAGTTCGGCGAGCGCATCGGCCAGCGCCAGGCCGTGGCCTTCATGGTGGCGGAAATGGCCTACGAAACCGACGCCATGCGCCTGTTGACCTGGAAGGCGGCCTCCAAGCTGGAAAACGGCAAGGACGCCATGCGCGAGTCCACCCTGGCCAGGCTGTACTGCGGAGAGATGGCCATGAAGGTGTGCGACTACGGTGTGCAAGTCATGGGCGGCCACGGCTACATCCGCGACTACCCCATGGAGAGAAACTACAGAAACGCCCGGGGCGTCGCGGTCATGGAAGGACTGGCCACGGTCTGAATCCAAAGGACATCTGCCACAGCAAAGAATACAGGAGGCGGGAATGATCAACCTGGACACCCCAGAGGTCATCGAAAAAGTGAAGACGGCCATGCACAACGTGGCCGAGAGCATGTTGAGGCCCTACGCCCGGAAGTACGACGAGGCCGAGCACGAGTACCCCAAGGAACTGGATGTGTTCCGGGGCTTGAACGTGATGGGCGGCGGCAAGAAGAAAAAGGACGGCGAGGGCAAGGACAAGAAGGACAAGAAGGACCGCCTGGGCCAGAACCTGGGCACGGTGATCACCGTGGAGGAGATGTGCTGGGGCGACGCGGGTCTCATGCTCTCCATCCCCAACGCGGGCCTGGGCAACGCGGCCATCGCCGCCGTGGCCACGGACGAACAGAAGGAGCGCTTCGAAGGCAAGTGGGCGGCCATGGCCATCACCGAGGCCGAATCCGGCTCCGACTCGGGCTCCATCAGCACCACCGCGGAACTGGACGGTGACGAGTGGGTGTTGAACGGCGAAAAGATCTTCGTCACCTGCGCGGACCGCTGCGACGCAGTGGTGGTGTGGGCCACCGTGGACAAGGAGGCGGGCAAGGCAGGCATCAAGAGCTTTGTGGTGGAAAAGGGCACCCCGGGCTTCACCCTGGACCACCTGGAGCACAAGCTGGGCATCCGGGCCTCGGACACGGGCACCTTCGTGCTCAACAACTGCCGCATCCCCAAGGACAACATCCTGGGCTCGCCGGAAGTGAAGAAGACCACCGAGGGGTTCAAGGGGGTCATGAAGACCTTTGACAACACCCGCCCCATGGTGGCGGCCATGGCCCTGGGCATCGCCCGGGCCGCCCTGGACTTCACCAGGGAGAAGATGGAGGAGACCGGGGTCTCCATCGACTACGAAACCAACCCCAACAACCAGTCCGCCTTGCAGAAGGAATACCTCATGATGGAGGCCACCCTGGAGGCGTCCAGGCTGCTGACCTGGCGCGCCGCGTGGATGGCGGACAACGAAACCCCCAACTCCCTGGAAGCTTCCATGAGCAAGGCCAAGGCCGGCCGCGCCGGCACCCTCATCACCCAGAAGTGCTGCGAGCTTCTGGGCCCCCTGGGGGTTTCCCGGGAGTATTTGGCGGAAAAGTGGATGCGCGACTCCAAGATCATGGACATCTTCGAGGGCACCGGCCAGATCCAGCATTTGATCATCGCCAGGAACGTGCTGAAGATGTCTTCCAAGGAACTGAAGTAGATCGCCGGAGTTTCCCCACCGGCAGCCGGGCGGTCTCCCTTGCGGGGGGCCGCCTTTTCTTTGTGCGCCCGGCAGGGCGTACCCACTTGGAGGTGAAAGTCCTCTACCCCGAATTATTCATGAATAATTCGGGTTTGATGCATGTGGACTCGCGGCGCTGCTTGATCAGCACCGGCAACTTCAACATTCAACACGAACCGCCGTATACGGAACCGTACGTACGGTGGTGTGAAAGGGGGGCGGGGCA
>JAFDHW010000193.1 GCA_019308705.1 Deltaproteobacteria bacterium | reverse complement strand
TCTGGACGCCCGACGCGGTGTTCGAGGTGCCCTGCGGCCGGTGCGGGCAGGAGATCGAATTCTTCAAGGACGACGCCAGGAGAAAGTGCCCCTCCTGCGGCAACCTGGTGACCAACCCCAAGCTGAACCTGGGCTGCGCCCGGTGGTGCGCCCACGCCAAGGAGTGTTTGGGCTACGACCCCGCCGAACGCATCGCCGAGGCCGAGGCCGCGAAGCAGGACCTGGCCGGAAAGCTTCTGGAGGCCGCGGACCGCATCTTCGGCGGGGATGAAAAACGCAAGGCCCATACCCGAAAGGTCGTGGACTTCGCCCGCAAGCTTCTTTCCCGGGGGGAGGAGAACGCGGATCCCCGGGTGGTGCTGGCCGCCGCCGCGCTCCACGACGTGGGCATCCCCGCCGCGGAAGCAAAGCACGGCTCCGCCGCGGGCAAGCACCAGCAGGAAGAAGGCGCGCCCATCGCCGAGGGCATTTTGAAGGAGCTGGGGGTGGACGCCGATACGGCCGGCCGGGTGGTGGACATCGTGGCCGCCCACCATACCCCCCGGGGCGTGGACTCCCCGGAGTTCCGCATCCTGTGGGACGCGGACCACCTGGCGAACCTGCCCGGGGACTACCCGGACTTCGACACCGAAAGCCTGGGCAAACTCATCGACAAGGTCTTTTCCACAACGGCCGGAAAACACCTGGCCAACGAACTCTACGCCAGCCCCGGAAGGGAGGAATGAACATGTTTTGTTACCAGTGCGAGCAGACCGCCAAAGGAGTCGCGTGCCAGACCATGGGCGTGTGCGGCAAGGACCCCGAGGTGGCCGCGTTGCAGGACCTTCTGGTCTACGCCTTGAAGGGCATGAGCATGGCCGCGGTCAAGGCCCGGGAAGCGGGCATCGACGTGACGCCGGTGAACGCCTTCACCGCCGAGGCCCTGTTCGCCACCCTCACCAACGTGAACTTCGACCCGGAGCCCATCGCCGAGATGATCCGCGACGCCGTGGGCAAGCGGGAGATGCTCAAGGACCAGCTCAAGGAAAAGGGCGTGTCCCTGCCGGACCACCCGGCGCTTTCCTTCACCCCCGAGGACGATCTCCACGCCATGGAGGAGCAGGCCAAGGACAAGGGCCTGGAGGCGGACCGGGACATGGACCCCGACTCCATGAGCCTCATGCACACCCTGCTCTTCGGCCTGAAGGGAGTCGCCGCTTACGCGGACCACGCCCACATCCTGGGGTTTGAAAACCCGGAGATCTACGAATTCATCCACCAGGCCCTGTCCGAGATGCTGGAAAAGAGGCTCTCCATGGAAGAGTGGCTGAACCTGGTCCTGAAGTGCGGGGAGATGAACTACAAGACCATGGAACTCCTGGACCGGGCCAACACCACGACCTACGGCAACCCCGTGCCCACCGAGGTGCCCCTGGGCCACAAGAAGGGCAAGGCCATCCTGGTTTCCGGCCACGACCTGAAGGACCTGGAGGAGATCCTAAAGCAGAGCGAGGGCAAGGGCATAACCGTGTACACCCACGGCGAGATGCTGCCCTGCCACGGGTACCCGGGGCTGAAGAAGTACGCCCACTTCTACGGCCACTACGGCACGGCCTGGCAAAACCAGAGGAAAGAATTCGCCGCGTTCCCCGGGGCCATCCTCATGACCACCAACTGCATCCAGAAGCCCAAGGACCTCTACCACGACAACATCTTCACCACCGGCCTGGTGGGCTGGCCCGGCGTGACCCACATCAAGAACCGGGACTACACCCCGGTCATCCAAAAGGCCCTGGAGCTGCCCGGCTGGGAAGAGGACGAGGACAAAGGCTCCGTGAAGGTGGGATTCGGCCACAACACCGTGCTCTCTTTGGCGGACAAGGTGATCGAGGCGGTCAAGGGCAAGAAGATCCGGCACTTCTTCCTGGTAGCCGGGTGCGACGGCGCCAAGCCCGGGCGCAACTATTACACCGAGCTGGTGGAAAAGGTGCCCGGCGACTGCGTGGTCCTCACCCTGGCCTGCGGCAAGTTCCGGTTCTTCGACAAGGACCTGGGGGATATCGAGGGCATCCCGCGGCTGCTGGACATCGGCCAGTGCAACGACGCCTACTCCGCCATCCGCATCGCGTCGGCCCTGGCGGACGCCTTCGGCGTGGGCGTCAACGACCTGCCGCTTTCCATGATCCTCTCCTGGTACGAGCAGAAGGCCGTGGCCATCCTGCTCACCCTGTTCTGGCTGGGGATCAAGGACATCAAGCTGGGACCTTCGCTGCCCGCATTCATCTCCGGCAACGTGCTCGGCGTCCTGCAAAAGAACTTCAACATCCAACCCGTCACCACCCCGGACCAGGACCTGGCCGAGTTGCTGGGGCGGTAGAAGCGGGAAGGGATTTTTTTTGCAGGGGGAAAACTTCATGCCCGTGCCGCGCGGTTTCCGGCCGCGCGGGAACCCGGGAAAAAGTTTCCCCCTGCACCCTTCAAACTTTTCTGTATCGGAAGGCTTTGAGCCGGCGGGTCGGAGAGCATGTTTGACAAGGATGAGACCAAAGAAACAAGGAGGAGATCATGAAAGTGGAAAACCTGGACCAGGGAAAATTCGACCCCGCCAAGGTGAGCAAATTCCTGGTCCACGACTCGCCGTATTTCCGGATCATCAATTTCAACTTCCGGGCGGGCCAGGAGCTGCCCGTGCACAACCACGACGTGGAGGGCCAGCTTTCCATCCAGGTGGTGGAGGGCGAAGGGTGGTTTTTGGGGGAAGGCGGCTCCGCCACCGACGCCCGCGCCGGAGACATCCTCATCTGCGACATCGCAGAGCCCCACGGCGTGCGCGCCAAGACGGACATGCGGATCATCGTGACCATCGCCCCTCCCCTGTGAGCCTGCCCGCGGGAACCAGGGCGGCCGTACGCCGTGGGCCCAAGGGGGGCGAAACCGCTATTCGTGTTCCTGCTCCGCCTATATCCAGCCCAGGAGGTTTACGAACACCATCCACATGGCCGTGTCCACCGCCAGGATGATGATCAATATCATCCCCTTGGTGTAGTCGGACAGGTGGAAGTGCCCCCAGGTGATGGCGAAGAAAGGAACCAGGTAGTTCACGAACAGGGTCCAGGTGTGGGGCCAGTTGCCCCAGTACTTGTTCTGCCACACCAGGTAGCCCATGCGGTTTAAGGTGAGCTCCACGGCGATGCAGAACAGCCCGGCCGCCACGGGAATGAACACGCGGTTGGGCACCCCCAGGATCTTCGTGGACTTGTCCCCGGGAAACAGCTTTACGAACACCATGCCCATGAGCAGGAACATGAACAGGATCTCCACGTTGATGCCCACCAGGATGAGGAAGGAGGTCCTGCCCGGGGTGCACCACAACGGGGCGTGGTTGGAAAAGTGCAGGACCAGGGCGTTTATCATTTCCCAAGTCATGTCCCCGGCCGGGAGGATTAAGCCCATGAGCACCACGGACCAGTTCTTCTTTCCGATCTCGTTGGCGTAGGCGTAGGCCACCAGGGCCATCAGGGTCACCACGCTCCAGTTGAAAAGGCCCGGATCCCGCAGGATGGACAGGGCCTGTGCGCTGGCTTCGGTCATGGCGTGCTCCTCCCCGGAAAAAAACGGATGCGGGCCGGGCGCGTTTTGACAGCCCCGCGCCCGTACTATAGGGTATTTTCATGGCATCAAAGACCAAACCGCCGCTGAAGGTGTTGATCGCCGCGTCCGAGGCCGCGCCCCTGGCCAAGGAGGGTGGCCTGGGCGACGTGGTCGGCAGCCTGGCGCCCGCGCTGGCGGAGTTGGGTTGCCAGGCGGCCGTGGCGCTTCCCGCTTACCGGGAGATCACGGACAACGCGCCGGTGCGGCGCGTGGCCGCGGACCTTCCCGTGCGGCTGGGGGACGCCCAGCTTCCGGTGAACGTGCTGGAGGCGGAGCTTGCTTCCGGTGTCCCCGCCTACCTGGTGCAGTACGACCCCTTTTTCGGCCGGTTCGGCAAGTACGGCGACCGCTTCGGGGCCTACGGCGACAACGACGAGCGTTACATCCTGTTTTCCAAGGCCGTCTTCCCGCTGATCCACGCCACGGGGTTCGCGCCGGACGTGATCCTGGCCAACGACTGGCAGACCGGGCTTATCGCCCCCCTGCTGCACAACGGCGCGCTGCCGGGATGCGCCTGCGTGTTCGTCATCCACAACCTGGGCTACCTGGGCCTGGTGCCCGGCCACCACGTCCACATGCTGGGCCTGCCCGACCGGTACTACACGTTCGAGGGTTTGGAGTTCTGGGGGTCCATGAGCCTCTTGAAAGCCGGCATCGCCTACGCCGACGCCCTGGTGACGGTCTCCCCCACCTACGCCCGGGAAATCCAGACCCCGGAGATGGGCGCGGGCCTAGACGGCCTGTTGCGCCACCGGAGCGACCGGCTCCACGGCATCTTAAACGGCATCGACCCCTCCCAGTGGAACCCGGAAACCGACCCCCACCTGGCCGCCAACTATTCCATCAAGGACCGCTCCGGCAAGAAGGACTGCAAAAGGGACCTTTTGGCGCGCGCCGGGCTGTCGGAAACCCTCATGGGCCGGCCCGTCATGGGCATGGTCACCCGGCTGGTGAGCCAGAAGGGCATAGACATCTTCCTGGTGGCGGCCCAGGAGATGCTCAACATGGGCATGGGCCTGGTGGTGCTGGGCTCCGGCGACCCCAACTACGAGCAGGCCCTCACGGACCTCGCCCTGGCCAACCCGGGTATCGTTTCCGCCATCATCGCCTTCGACCCGGCCATGAGCCGGAAGGTCTTCGCCGGAAGCGACCTGCTCTGCGTGCCGTCGCTCTACGAGCCCTGCGGGCTGACCCAGATGTACGCCATGGCCTACGGCACCCTGCCCGTGGTGCGGGCCACCGGCGGCCTGGCCGACACCGTTGCCGACCCCAAGGACGGGAACTTCCCAGGCACCGGATTCTCCTTCGGCCCGTACTGGGCCGGAGACCTTGCCTGGGCGGCGTCCAGGGCCAGGGACGCCTATTACACCCCCGCGGTGTGGGAGGCCATGACCACCGAGGCCATGAAGACCGCCCGGAATTTCTCCCGGGACCACTCCGCCCGCCAGTACCTGGACCTGTTGGAGCGGGTTGCGGCGGAGAAAAAAGGCCCCTCCGCCGCCTGAACACCGCCCTATCCCCCCAGGATTTCCCCGTACAGTTTCCGGTAGGAAGAAAGCAT
>JAFDHW010000192.1 GCA_019308705.1 Deltaproteobacteria bacterium | reverse complement strand
TCGCCCCGCACATTGAAACTGGTGTTCACCATGACCGAGCACCCGGTCTGCTCCTTGAACGCGGAAAGCACCGCATGAAACCGGGGATTGGTTTCCTTGTGCACGGTCTGCACCCGGGCGGAGTAGTCCACGTGGGTCACGGCGGGAATGTCGCTCCGCCTGCGCAGGATGCGCTCGGTCAATGGAAGGTCGTCCGTGCCCGCCACCAGGGACGTGCGGCGCTCCTTTTTCACCTTGGTCGTGAACAGCATGTAGGGGCTTTCCCCGTTCATCTCAAAGTATTGGGACGCGTCCTCGGCCAGCACCGCCGGCGCAAAGGGCCGGAAAGACTCGCGGAACTTGATTTTCATGTTCATGATCCGCTGGGTCTCGGCCCGGCGGGCGTCGCCCAGAATGCTCCTGGCGCCCAGGGCCCTGGGTCCAAACTCCATGGGGCCGTCAAAATACCCCACGATTTTGCCCTCGGCCACCAGGCCCGCCACGCGGCCGGCACGGTTGTCCGCCGTCAGTTCCTCAAAGGGGTATCCCTTTTCGGAAAGCCAGCCGGAAATGGCCTCGTTGGAGTATTCCGGCCCCAGGAAGGAGCCTTTTTGCCGGTCCTGGCCAAAGGGGCCGGGGCGGTCGTTTTCCAGGCACCGGTGCCAGACGGCCAGGGCCGCGCCGATGGCCCCGCCCGCATCGCCGGCCGCGGGCTGGATCCATACCTTGGAAAACGGGCTTTCCGCAAGGATGCGGCCGTTGGCCACGCAGTTCAACGCCACGCCGCCCGCCATGCACAGGTTCTTCTTTTTGGTCTTCTCGTGCACGAAGTTGGCCATGGCCAGCATGGCTTCCTCGGTAATGGCCTGGATGCTGGCGGCCAGGTTCATCTCCCGCTGGGTGATGGGGGTCTCGGGCTTTCTGCGCGGGCCGCCGAACAGGCGGGCGAACTTTTTGGAGGTCATCTTCAGCCCGCCCAGAAAATCGAAGTACTCGAGGTTCAGCCTAAGCGATCCGTCCGGCTGCAAATGGGCGATCTCGGACAGGATGAGGTCCCGATAGAGCGGCCTGCCGAAGGGGGCCAGGCCCATGAGCTTGTACTCGCCGGAGTTGACCTTGAAGCCCGTGAAGTAGGTGAAAGCGGAGTACAGGAGCCCCAGCGAGTCCGGGAAGCGCATCTCCGCCATGAGGGTGAGGTTTTTGCCCTCCCCTTTTCCGTAGCTGGCCGTAGCCCACTCCCCCACCCCGTCCACGGTGAACACCGCGGCCTCCTCAAAGGGCGAGGGATAGAACGCGGAAGCCGCGTGGGCCTCGTGGTGCTCGGTGTAGAGCACCGTTTTGGTGTAGGAAAGCTCGCGCTCCAGCACCTTGGGCACGTGGAGGTTGCGGGAAAGCCAGGACGGCATGGCCGCCAGAAAAGACCGCACCCCGCCGGGCGCCGACGCCAGGAAGCTTTTCAACAGCCGCTCAAAGGTGAGAAACGGTTTGTCGTAGAACGCCACATAATCCACGTCCCCGATGGTGAGGCCCCCTTTCCGCAGGCAGAATCGGGCGGCGTTTTTGGGGAACCGGGGGTCGTGCTTTACGCGGGTGAAGCGTTCCTCCTGGGCCGCGGCGACGATTTCGCCGTCCTTGACCAGGCACGCGGCCCCGTCGTGGTAAAAGCAGGAGATGCCCAGAATGTTCATGAAATAAGCCGATCGGTTTCAGGCCGCCCCCATCCTTTGCAGGAGGGTGCGGACGCGGTGGGCGTAGGTGTGGCCGCCCAGCGCGTGTTCCAGGGCCTGGGACGCGATTTTTTCCCGCAGGGACGAGTCCCGGAATTTCTCCAGGGCCTCATCCACGTCCGACAGGTCCTTTTTTACGGGAATATAGTGCTCTCCAGCGGTCAGAATCCCATTGTAACGCCCCTGCACCAGGATCTGGCACGTCTTGGTGCCCATGGGCTCGAAATGCCGGGAAGATACGGCCTTGCCGGAAACCACTTCCCCGCACCGGGAAAAGAACCGCTCGTGCAGTTCCTCCATGGACGCCCGGGGGCGCTTCTTCAAGTACTTCTTGACCCGGGTGATGGTTTTTCCGCCCCGGTCCAGGTAATAGGTGCCGGACTCCGCGCCCACGATGCCCTTGCAGCGGTTCAAGTAGCGTGCCCATTGATCCCGGGGCAGCATTTGTTCGACCACGTCGGTCACAAAACCCGGCGTGTTTTGCGGATTCTGGAAATACCGCAAAAGGTCCGTGCGCTCCGTGTCGCCCACCACGCGGTGGTAGGCCGCGCCCCGAAACCCGATGTCCACGTCCCGGGCAAGCCCCATGTCGTAATACACCGACGGATTGAGGGCGTGGGGCATCTCCACGATCTCGCCCGTGCAATCCTGGTAAACGAACTTTGCAGCCTGGAGGGGAAGCTGGGTGCAGAGATAATCCGCAGCCACCGCGTTGGCAAAGCGGATCTTTTTCTCCATCAAATCGTATTCGTTTCCAAAGAAGAGAGCAAGGGGCGAGCGCCTTTTGGCCAAAAAAGGTATAAGTTCCGTGCACACCGCATCGCCGACAGCTGAGTGCATGATGATAATCAGCTCGTATTCACGGATGCGGCGCATGCACGACAGGCTTTCGGCCAGGTTCATCACGTCGCAGGTGGTGACCTCGAGCCGGTCCTCGGCCAGAAAGGCCTCTTCCCAGTCCCGGGTGTAGGAAAGGGAGCCGTAAGGAAACAGCCGGAGCATCCAGGGATGGTTGTGCAGGCCCATGGGCAGCGGGTCCGTGGGGCGTTTGCCCAAAAGTCCCAACAGGGTTCCCGCGGCCTTGGCCTGCCACCGAAAGCCCATGGCCGTGAGCAAAAGCGTGCGGATGCGGTCCTTCATGAAAAGTCGCCGCCGGGCATGTATTTCTTGTGCCGGGCCATGCAGGACTCGATGAAGGAAAGGTTGTCCCTGGTCCAGGCGATGGTGCGGGCAAGGCCGTCCCGCAAAGGGACCTTCGCCGAAAACCCCAGCTCCTTTTCCGCCTTTTGGGTGGAGCCGAATCGCTTGCCGGAGCAGTCCCAGGCCCTGGCCGGGGCCACCTTGAGGGGCGCGTTTGTCCCGGCCAGGTCCACGATGGTTTCGGCCAGCTCCCGGATGCTGGTTTCCCGGCCCGAGGCCAGGTTGTAGACCTCGCCGGGTTCGCCCGACAGCGCGCAGGCCAGAAGTCCCTCCACGATGTCTTCCACGAAGATGAAGTCCCGGGTGGCGATGCCGCCGTTTTCCAGGCGAAGGGGCATTCCCTTGATGGCCCGGTAGATGAAGGTGGGGGTGACGTTTCTCCACACCGTGGCCGGGGTGCCCCGCCATTTTCCCGCACCCAGGACCTCGCCCGGGCCGTACACGTTCTGGAAGCGGGCCTTCACCGCGGGCAGGCCGTGGCGGGAAAAGTAATAGTTGAAATACAGCTCGCCGATGATCTTGGAGATCTGGTAGGGGCTGTCCAGCCACAGGGAAACCGGAGCGTCCTCCTGGGTGGCCCGGGCCTGGTCAAAGGTCTTTTCCGCCACCGTGCACCCGGCGGACGAGTACACCACCTTCTTCACGTTCTTGAAGCGCTTGATGTGCTCGCAGAGCTTGAGCGTGGTGTAGGTGTTGTTCTCGTGGTCGGCCAAAGGGTCGTGCATGGAACTCTGGTTGCCGTGGTACGTGGCCAGGTGGAACACGTAGTCGTACTCGTCCGCTATTTTGGCCAGCACCTTGTCGTCCGTGATGGAACCCTTGATGAGCTTTGCGCCCCCGGGCAGGTTTTCCGCTTCCGCGGAAAGCAGGTTGTCCACGGCCACCACCTTGTCCGCGCCCCGAGCCAGAAGGGCGCGGCAGAGGTTGGACCCCACGAACCCGGCCCCGCCGACCACCAGGCAGGAAGTGTCTTCAAACCCGTCCATGGTCTCCCGCCTATTCTTCCACTCCGCGCAGGTGGGTGTAGGTTTCCGTGATCCCGAATTCCTTGTAATAGTCCACGGCCTTTCGCACGCCTTCGGAAAGGGGCGTGCTCACGGACCAGCCAAAGTCCTGCCGGGTCTTTTGGGGGTCCAGGAGAATGGTGTAGGCGTCGTCCTCTCCCCGGGGCCGCACGTCCACGTCCGGGTCCGGCGGCATGGAAAGGGCCTCGCGCACCGCGTCGTACAGCTCGCGGATGGAGAAATCCGCGCCCGAGGAGATGTGGTAGGGACCGGATTCGCCCTTGCCGTCCACCGCGCCCATGACGCAATCCACCAAATCGTCGATGTAGATGAAGTCCCGCCGGGTTTCCATGACAAAGCAGGGCTTGCCGTTGGTGAGCCGGTGGAAGAACGTTGGCAGGGGACCGGAGAGGTTGCGCGGGCCGTAGGCGTTGGCCAGGCGGAAGGAGATGTAGTCCATGCCCGAAAGCTCGATGTACTGCTCGGCCGCGGTCTTGGAAATGGCGTAGGAAGAGCCGCCGGGCAGGATGGGATGGGAAAGCGTAATGGGTTGCTCCAGGGGTTTTAGCCCGTAGCACAGGGCGGTCTGGAAGTAGATGAGCCTTTTTACGCCGTGGGCCTTGGCCTCCTGGGTCACGTTTGCACCGCCCAGGGTGTTGGTGCGGGCGTCCTCTTCCCAGTTTTCCGGGTCCTTGTACGAGGCGGCCGCGTGGATGCACACGTCGGGCGCGAACTCTTCGAAGCACTTTTTCACCAGCCCCCGGTCCGCGATGGTGCCTTCCACGATTTGGAGGTTACCGCCGGGAGTGAGGTTGTCGCGCCTGCCCGTGGCATAGTTGTCGATGACCAGCACCTGGTCGCCCCGGGCAAGGAGGCGGTCGGCCAGGTGGGAGCCGATGAAGCCGGCGCCGCCGGTGATGAGCACTTTCATGGGGTTCTCCTTGTCGTTGAAAAGGGTATCGGCTTTTCAGGCCGCCATCTTCTTGAACTCGTGTTCCCGGTCGTGGAACGCCTGCTGCCACAGCTCGAGGCACAAAAAACCCCATATTTTACGGCCGAACCTGGGCTCGTTTTCCAGGTTCGCGAGCACGGCGCGGTTGTTGACGAGTTCGCGGGACGCGGCCTGTCTGCTTGAAAACACGTCTTTCACGTAATCTTCGGCCTCGCCGGTGATCCACTCGCTCAAGGGCGTGGTGAACCCCATCTTGTCCTTGCGCTCCAGGATCTTCCGGGGAAGGAACGGGGCCGCCACCTTCTTGAATACGTGCTTCATATCCCCCCCGGCGAACTTGATGTCCGAGGGGATGG
>JAFDHW010000191.1 GCA_019308705.1 Deltaproteobacteria bacterium | reverse complement strand
ACCATCAGCGGCGAGCTGATCACCCCCATCGCCATGGAAGAGGGTCTCCGGTTCGCCATCCGCGAAGGCGGCCGCACCGTGGGCGCGGGCGTGGTGTCCAAGATCATCGAATAAGACAGGTGTTTCCATGTTGATGAACGAGAAGATACGGATCCGGCTGAAAGCTTACGACTACAAGCTTTTGGACCAGTCCGCCGCAGACATCGTGGACACGGCCCGGCGGACCGGCGCCAAGGTGGTGGGGCCCATCCCCCTGCCCACCCGGATCAACCGCCACACCGTGCTGAGAAGCCCCCACATCGACAAGAAGTCGCGGGAGCAGTTCGAGGTGCGGACCCACAAGAGGCTTCTGGACATCCTGGAGCCCACCCAGCAGACGGTGGACGCCTTGATGAAGCTGGATCTGTCTCCCGGCGTCGACGTGGAGATCAAGGTCTGACAGCAGGAAAGGCCGCGGGGCCATGATCAAGGGATTGTTAGGAAAAAAAGTGGGCATGACCGGGATCTTCTCCCCCGATGGGGAGCATCTGCCGGTTACGGTCCTGGAAGTGGGGCCCTGCGTGGTCACCCAGGTGAAGACCAAGGCCACCGACGGCTACGACGCCATCCAGGTGGGCTTCGGCGCCAAGAAGTCTTCCCGGGTGAACAAACCCGTGGCGGGGCACCTGGCAAAGAGCGGCGGCCGGGCGTTTTCCCTGCTCAGGGAATTTCCCGTGGACGACCCGGAACAATACGAGGTGGGCCAGACCATCACCGCGGAGCTGTTTTCCATCGGCGAGAAGGTGGACGTCTCCGGCACCACCAAGGGCCGGGGTTTTTCCGGCACCATCAAGCGCCACGGTTTCGCCCGGGGCCCCATGTCCCACGGCGGCATGAACAAGCGGCGCCCCGGTTCCATCGGCTGTTCCGCGTGGCCTTCCAAGGTCATCAAGGGAAAGAAGCTGCCCGGCCAGTACGGAAACGCGCGCAAGACCGTCCGCAACCTGGTGGTGGTGGACGTCCGGCCCGAGGAGAACCTGGTGCTGGTCAAGGGCGCGGTGCCCGGCGCCCGTTCGGGTTACGTCGAGGTGCGCAAACCCAAGTTTTGATGATCCGGCCCCCGATGGGGCTTTGCGAGGCGACCCATGGCTGTGGTAGACGTGCTCAACAAAAAAGGAGAGAAGGTCTCCGAACTCACCCTGAACGACGGGGTGTTCGGGGTGGAGCCTTCCCCGGGGGTTCTGCACCAGGTGGTGTGCGCCCAGCTGGCCAACCGCCGGTCGGGCACCGCGTCGGTGAAAAACCGTTCGGACGTGGCCTATTCCACCAAGAAGCTGTACCGGCAGAAGGGCACCGGCCGCGCCCGGCGCGGCAGCAGGAAGTCCCCTCTGCTCCGTGGCGGCGGCGTGGTGTTCGGCCCGCATCCCAAGACCTACAAGGTCAAGGTGCCCAAGAAGGTGAAGAAGCTCGCCCTTCGCATGGCCCTGTCCTCCAAGCTGGCCGAGCAGAAGCTCACCGTGGTGGACAGCCTGGACATGGAACGCATCAAGACCAAGGACCTGGCGCAGGTGCTGGCCGCGCTGAAGGTCAAAAAGGGTCTTGTGGTCCTTCCCGCGGCGGATGAAAAGGTGGAGCTTTCCGCCAGGAACATCCCCGGGATCAAGGTCATGCGCACCGAGGGCGTGAACGTGTACGACGTTCTGAAGTACGACAGCCTGGTCCTCCTTCAGCCGGCTGTTTCGGCCATCGAAGGGAGGCTTGCGCCATGAACCCCTACCAGATTCTCATGCGCCCGGTGATCACGGAAAAGAGCACCCTGGCCAAGGAAGTGAACAACCACCTGGTCTTCGAGGTGCATCCCCGGTCCAACAAGGTGGAGATCGCCAAGGCGGTGGAGCAGATTTTCAAGGTGCAGGTCACCGGCGTGCGCACCATGACCGTCCGGGGCAAGACCCGGCGGCGCGGGCGCATCGCAGGCCGGCAGAAGAACTGGAAAAAGGCCGTGGTGTCCGTGGCCCCCGGCCAGCGGGTGGAGTTTTTCGAGGGGGCGTAACGGAAGGACCCAAACCGGCTCACTCGGCCGGAATCGCCAACCTTTGGGGTGGCGGTTTTTTTTGCAGGACAAGGCATAAGGCCGGATGTTCGGAAAGACGGGGCGTAATTTCCGCCCTGCCGAAAAGGAGAAAGACCCATGGCGGTCCGGAAGATGAAACCGGTTACGCCGGCCAGGCGGTTCCAGGAATACGCGGACTTTTCCGAGATCACCAAGAAGGATCCGGAAAAGAGCCTTCTTTCCCCGCTGAAGAAGTCCGGGGGCAGGAACGCCAACGGCCGGATCACCGCGCGCCACCGGGGCGGCGGCAGCAGGCGGCAATACCGGAAGATCGACTTCAAGCGTGACAAGCACGGCATCCCCGCCAAGGTGGCGGCCGTGGAATACGACCCCAACCGGTCGGCCCGAATCGCGCTGTTGCACTATGCGGACGGGGAGAAGCGCTACATCCTGTGGCCCTTGAAGCTTTCCGTGGGCGACACGGTGATGAGCGGCGCCGAGGCGGACATCCAGCCCGGAAACGCCCTGCCGCTTTCCAACATCCCGCCGGGAACCCACATCCACAATGTGGAGCTTGTCCCCGGCAAGGGCGGGCAGGTCGTCCGGGGTGCGGGCACCTTTGCCCAGCTTCTGGGCCGGGAAGGCAAGTACGCCCTGGTGAGGCTGCCCTCCGGCGAGGTGCGCATGGTGCTGGCGGCGTGCATGGCCACCATCGGCCAGGTGGGCAACGTGGAGCACGAGAACATCTCCATGGGCAAGGCCGGGAGGAATCGCTGGAAAGGCCGGCGGCCCAAGGTCCGCGGCGTGGCCATGAACCCGGTGGACCACCCCATGGGAGGCGGCGAGGGCAGAAGCTCCGGCGGCAGGCACCCCTGCACGCCCTGGGGCAAGCCCACCAAGGGGCACAAGACCCGCTCCAAGACCAAGAGAACGAACCGCTACATCATCAAGAAGCGCAAGCCCTAAGGAGGGACAATGCCGCGTTCACTCAAAAAGGGCCCCTTCGTGGACTGGCACCTGCTGAAAAAGGTGCAGATAGCCCAGGAGACCGGATCCAAGAAGGTGATCAAGACCTGGTCCCGGCGGTCCACCGTGCTGCCGGAAATGGTGGGGCTTACCCTTGCCGTGCACAACGGCCGCAAGTTCATCCCCGTGTTCATTTCCGAGAACATGGTGGGGCACAAGCTGGGCGAATTTTCCCCCACCCGGACGTTTTTCGGCCACGCTGGGAGCAAGAAAACCAAGGGCAGGTAACGGCCCTTAAGGATTGAGCCATGCAGGTGCAAGCAACAGCCAAATACATGCGCATCTCCCCGCGCAAGGTGCGGAGAGTGGCCGACGTGGTCAAGGGCAAGCCCGTGGAAGCGGGGTTGAACACCCTGAAGTTCATGCCCCAGAAGGCCGCGGCGATGGTGAGCAAGGTGATCCAGTCCGCCCTGGCCAACGCGGAGTCCCAGACCAATATGGACGTGGACTCCCTGGTGATCAAGAACATCTACGCGGACCAGGGCCCGACGCTCAAACGCTGGCGTCCCCGCGCCCAGGGCCGGGTGGGCCGCATTCTGAAACGCACGTCCCACATCACCGTGGTGCTGGACGAACGGTCCTAAAAGGAGGCAGTCGTGGGCCAGAAGGTAAACCCCATCGGGCTTCGGCTCGGGATCGTCAAGACCTGGGATTCCCGCTGGTATGCGGAACGGAAGAAATACGCCCAGTACATCCTGGAAGATTTCAATATCCGCAAGTACCTGAAGAAAAAGCTGTACCACGCGGGCATCGCCAAGATCGAGATCGAGCGTTCCGCAACCAGGATACGCCTGCGTATTTTCGCCGCCCGGCCGGGCATCGTCATCGGCAAGAAGGGCGCGGAGATCGAGATCCTGAAAAAAGAACTTTCCAAGTTCGTGGACCGGGAAATCTTCATCGACATCCAGGAGGTCCGCAAACCCGAGACCGACGCGCAACTGGTGGCGGAGAACGTGGCCATGCAGTTGGAGCGGCGGGTGGCCTTCCGGCGTGCCATGAAGCGCGGGGTGTCCTCGGCCATGCGGTTCGGGGCCCAGGGCGTCAAGGTCATCTGCGCGGGGCGGCTCGGCGGCGCGGAGATGGCCCGCCGGGAATGGTACCGCGAAGGCCGCATGCCGCTGCACACCCTGCGGGCGGACATCGATTACGGCTACGCCGAGGCCAAGACCACCTACGGCATCATCGGGGTGAAGGTGTTCATCTTCAAGGGAGAGATCCTGGGCGAGGAGACTCCCCAGGCCGAGGCGGCCGCGGGTTAGGCGAGCCGGAGTTAAACAAGGAGAGTCCGCCCGCCGCGCCCGAGGGCCGGAGCCGGGCGGCACGGAGAGATCATGCTCACTCCAAAGCGCGTAAAACATAGAAAACAGCAGCGCGGCCGGATGAAGGGCGTGGCCAAGGGCGGCACGGAGCTGAACTTCGGGCGCTACGGTCTGCGCGCCATGGAATGCGGGTACATCACCGCCCGGCAGATCGAGGCGGCCCGTATCGCCATGACCCGGCACGTCAAGCGCGGCGGCAAGATCTGGATCCGCGTCTTCCCGGACAAGCCTGTCACCAAGAAGCCCGCGGAAGTCCGCATGGGCAAAGGCAAGGGCGCTCCGGAGGCGTGGGTGGCGGTGATCAAGCCCGGCCGCATCCTCTACGAGATGGACGGGGTGGACCAGGATCTGGCCCGCGAGGCCCTGCGCCTGGCCGCCCACAAGCTGCCCGTCAAGACCAAGATGGTCACCTGGGGAGAAGAATCGCTATGAAGGCCTCCGAGATCCGCGAGATGACCGAGCAGGAGATCCGGGTCAAGGTGCAGGAGCTCACCGAGACGCTTTTCAACCTGCGGTTCCAGCACGCCACCGGGCAGTTGGAAAACACCGCCAGGCTACCCAAGACCAAGAAGGACCTGGCGAGGTTGAAGACCATCCTAAGGCAGAAAAGTGGCGAGGTGGCCCGATGAAAGAGCGTGGAACCAGAAAACACATGGTGGGCACGGTGGTTTCCGACCGCATGGACAAGACCGTGGTGGTCCAGGTGGAGCGCACGGTGAAGCATTCGCGGTATAAGAAGTACATCCGCCGCCGGAAGAAATACCACGCCCACGACGAGAAGAACGACTGCAGGGTGGGGGACAAGGTCGCCTTGATCGAGTCCCGCCCCTTGTCCAAGACCAAGAG
>JAFDHW010000190.1 GCA_019308705.1 Deltaproteobacteria bacterium | reverse complement strand
CCAGGCTGGCCGGACCGGGGCGGGGAAAAACCATCCGGTTCGCCGTGTCCGGAGCCTGCGGACTGCTGGCTTTGGGCTCCAAGGAAAACGCCGCCACCCTGCCCCTGTTCGTGGCGCTCTACGAGTGGTTCTTCTTCCAGGACCTGTCGCTTGCCTGGGTCCGCGACAACGCCCGCAAGCTGGCCCTGGCCGGGGCGGCCGGGGCGGTCCTGGCCGTGGTCTACCTGGCGGGGGCCGGATGGGCCAACATGGTCCAGGACTACGAACAGCACGGGTTCACCATGGTCCAGCGGGTGATGACCGAGTGGCGGGTGGTGGTGTTGTACCTGTCCCTGTTCGTGTTTCCCCACCCCTCGCGGCTGTCCGTGGCGCACGACATCCCCCTGTCCCACGGGCTTGTCACCCCGCCCTCCACCCTGGCGGCGGCCCTGTTCCTGCTCGCCCTGTTCGCCGGGGCCGTTGCCCTGGCCAGGCGGGAGCGGTTCTTGTCCTTCGCCGTGCTGTGGCTTCTGGGAAACCTGGTCGTCGAATCCTCGGTCATCGGCCTGGACCTGGTATTCGAGCACCGCATGTACCTGCCCATGGCTCTCCTCCCCCCCGCCGCGGCCGTATTCCTGTTCCGGTGGGTTCCCAAAAAGACCGTCGCCGCGGCGTTTCTTTGCGTGCTCATCGCGGTGTTCGGGGCCTGGACCATCCAGCGCAACGCCGTGTGGAAAAGCGCCGAGGCCCTCTGGACCGACGCGGTGCAAAAGGCCCCGGGCCTGGCCGTGCCCCACAACAACCTGGCCGCCGCGTATTACAATCAGGGCAGATACGCCCTTGCCGCGGAGCAATACAACCAGACGCTGGCCCTGGATCCGGACAACCTCCTGGCCCTGTACAACCTGGGGGTCCTCTACCACCAGGCCGGGCGGCCGGACCTTGCCGCGGACTGCCTGCAAAAGGCCCTGGCCGTGCAGCCGGGATACATGGACGCGTTGAACGAACTGGGGGTGGTGTACCTGGACGCGGGCCTCTTGGACAAAGCCGAGGACACGTTTCGCCGGGCCCTTGCCATAAACCCCGATTCCGCACCCGCCTACGCCAACCTGGGGGTGGTGCTCATGCGCATGGGCCGGGTAAAGGACGCGGTGCAGGCAGAGTTCGAGGCCATCCAGATCGACCCGGAATACGTGGACGCCCAGGTCAACATGGCCGTGACCCTCATCGCCTGGGGCCGGCCGGCGGACGCGGAAAAGCATTTGCGAAAGGCCCTTGAGATCGACCCCGGAAACATCCGTGCGAAAAAGAACCTGGGATTTCTGCTCCTGGCGCACCTGGGGCGGCCCCGGGAGGCCGCGGACCTGTTTTTGGAAATCCTGGAAGCGGACCCCGGAAACCGCGACGCCCTCTTTGGCCTGAAACAGGTGGAGAAAGTCACCGCCGGATAGCCATGCGCATCCTGTTCCATGCACCGTTCAAGCCCCTGGACCATCCCCACCCCTCCGGGGACCGGGTCATCGGACAGGGGCTCTTCGACTTCCTGGCGGACCGAGGCCACGAGGTGAAGGTGGCCAGCAGGCTGCGCACCCGGTGGATATTCCGCAGGCCCGGGTCCTGGCCGGCGGCGGCGCTGGAGATCCGCCGCGCCCGGTCCCTGGCCGCCCGTTTCCGGCCCCACCTGTGGCTCACCTTCCACACCTACTACAAGGCGCCGGACGTTCTCGGCCCGGCGGTGTGCGGCCCCGCGGGCATTCCCTACGCCGTGTTCCAGGGCATGTACTCCACCAGGGTCCGCAAAAACCCCTTAACCCGCCCGGGCTACGAGCTGAACCGCCGCGCGCTGATGCGCGCGGACCACGTGTTCACAAACCGCCTCCTGGACAGGGAAAACCTTCTCCGGCTGCTGCCGGAGGAGAGGGTCACCTACGTCCGGCCCGGCCTGGACGCGGCGCCCTTTGCCTTCGACCCCTCGGCCCGGGAGCGCCTGAGGGCCCGATGGGGCGCGGAGGGCCTGCCCGTGGCCCTGTGCTGCGCCATGCTCCGCGACGACGTGAAAAGCCGGGGCGTGGCCTTCACCATCCGCACCGCCAAGATGCTTGCGGACGCGGGCCTGGATTTTCTCCTGGTGGTGGCGGGGGACGGGGTCATGCGCGGGCCCCTGGAGTCCCTGGCCGGCGAACTGCTGCCCGGCAGGACGCGCTTTGTGGGAAAGGTGGAAAGACAGGACATGGCCGGAGTCTTCAGCGCGGCGGACGCCTTGGTGTTCCCGGGTATCAACGAGAGCCTGGGCATGGTATACTTGGAAGCCCAGGCTTGCGGCCTGCCCGTGGCGGCGTTCGACAACGGAGGCATCCCCGAGGTGGTCGCCAACGGCCAAACCGGCATCCTTACGCCGCCCTTTGACCGGAAGGCATTCGCCTCGGCCGTGGCCAGGCTGCTCCTCGAGCCGGAAACCGCCCGGCGGATGGGCCGGGCCGGGGCAAGGTACGTGCGGGAAAACCACGATTTGTACCAGAACTACGGGAAGGTCCTGGGCGTGCTGGAAAACCTCGCCGCCCGGCGGGCCTGACCGGGGAACGAAAGGCGCGCCCCATGCCCGACATCCACCCCAGCGTGTACGTGGCGCCCACCGCGTTCGTTTCGGGAGACGTGACCGTGGGCAAGGACTCCTCCCTGTGGCCAGGGGCCTCCCTGCGCGGCGACATGGGAAGCATCACCGTGGGCAAGGGCTCCTCCATCCAGGACTCCTGCGCCCTGCACGTCCAGCCCGGCGGCGTCGTTGCCGTGGGCGACCTGGTCACCGTGGGCCACGGCGCGGTGCTCCACGGCTGTTCCGTGGGCAACTGCACGGTCATCGGCATGAACGCCACGGTCCTGGACAACGCCAGGGTGGGCGAAAAGTGCATCATCGCCGCCGGCGCGGTGGTGAAGCCCGGGATCACCATCCCGGACAACGCCCTGGTGGTGGGCCTGTCCGAGATCAAGGAAAACCGCGTCACCGACCTCACCATGAACTGGTACGGCGCGCTGCTCTACATCGCCCTCGCCCGGCAGTACAAGGCCGGGGCCACCTCCTTCGACCAGGCCGAGATGCTCAAGGAAGCCGAAAACCTGAAGGAAGAATACCCCATGCCATAAGGGCGGAAAAAGATTCCTCCCGCATCCCCCGCCTTAATAAGCCAGCCTGGTCAGGCTCTTCAGAATCAGCGTCAGTCCCATGGAGAACATGCCGGTGAGCCCCATGCCGCAGGCGAAGCCGGCCAACAGCACCGGGGCGTATTGGCGCCATTGGGAGCCGTATTTCTTGAGGAAGAACCAGCGGCCCAAAAGCGCTCCCACCACTTCGAGGACGACGCCGTGGGGGGCGGTCTGGCCCAGGCCGCGGACCACGCCGTAGATGAGGAAGATGGGCAGGCCCAGGAGGCTCAAAAAGGCGTAGGCGCCGGCGCCGAAGGCGGTGCCGGCGAGCACGTACCAGCCCGAGAGCGCCTGGAAGAAAAGCGAGTTTCCCTCCAGGGTGGAGGTCTGCATGAGCAGGGTGTTCAGGGCGCGGAGGTGCCAGATTTCCTGGGCGTAGGGGTAAGCGGCGCTTGGTATGGGGGCCAGCCGCCAGATGAACTGGGAAAACAAGAGGCTCGCCGCCATGACGACGGGAAAGACCACGATTTCGGACTTGATGACGCCGCGGATGGACGTGCCGGTGAGCTCGATTTCGCGGAAACCCACCACGGCCTCGCCGTAGTTGTGGATGGGGATGGGCGCGTACCATACCTCGATGCCCTGGTATCCGAAGAACTTGGCCCCGGCGATGAAGGAGGCCTCGCGCACCATGGGAAGGGATACGAACTGGCCCGCGACTCCCTCCATGCGGGCGGTGATGTAGGACACCAGGGGGGTGTAGAGAAACCCGTAGGCCACGAAGAAGATCCAGGGGAACCCGGGCACCAGCCACACGCACAGGCCCACGTAAGCCAGGGTGGAGGCCACGTAGATGGCGATGGCGATCCAGAAGTTGAAGTCGCCCCGGCCCGGCGGGGGGGAGAAGAGTTCGGACAGCGATCCGCGCTGCTTGCGCTGGGCCTCGGAAAAGGACTTGACCACATGCCAGACGCCCACCAGGGCGATGGCCGCGCCTATGCCGATGCCGAAGGACATGTAGAAATCGAAGTTGTTGGCGAACACCGTCTCCACGGTTTCCATGCCCGGGTGCCAGCGCTTCAGGATGCCGTGTTCGTAGAGCATGGGGTTGGCGATGACCGTGATGACGAACCCCGCCAGCCCGCCCATGACCGCCCAGAACGGCAGCACCATGCCCACGAAAACCAGGCCCAGGTCCAGCTGGATGCCCGTGGCCACGGCCGGAAGAATCTCTTCCGTGTGGCCGGTCAGCTCCACCCAGGGGATGGGGATGACGCGGATGGGCTCGGTGAGGAACAGGCTGCTGGCGGCGGGAAGGAACACGTAAACGGCCCCGAAGGCCAGGCCGATCATGCCGCCGATGGAAAACACCCGCCACTTCCAGCCGGATTCCTTGTCCTCGGTGGACTCGGCCAGGGCCATGGTGCCCAGGGCGCCTACGGGGGCCATGGGAAAAGGGAGCTTCTCCACGTCCGAGGTCAAGCGGTACAGCGCATAGCCCAGGCCGAAGTGGTCCACCCGCTGGATGACCTGGGAGCCCACCAGAAGCAGGATGGGGATGAGCCAGTCCCGGTGCAGGAAGGTGCGGGCGGCCAGGGCCTCGGAATCCGCAGAGGGCGCGACCCAGGCGGGGATGAAGTCGGTCAGGCCCAGCATCTTGGCGGCATCGGACTGGACCAGGTACTGGTTCCACAAAAGCCCCGTGAAGGGCGAGGCCAGGGCCGCACCGGCCATGTAGTACAGGAGGAACACCTCCTGCTGCTTGAGCTCCGTGTAGGAGCGCTTGGCGATTTCCGCGAACAGGATGATGGTCACCCACCGGGCTGCCGGGCCGATGCCCGTGCCGATGACCAGCTGCAGGTACATGGACCCGGGCATCATCAGAAACCCGATGAACACGGCCCCGATGACGGTCCTCCACCCGAACCCCTCCTCGAAGCGGGACGGGGGCTTCAGCAGGTCGCGGTATTGTTGTAGTTCCCGGTCTTCCCGCATGGCTTAGCCCGGATTATTCACGAGTTCGATTCGCGCGAGAGCAAGGAAGGAGGAGGGAAGCTGTACTTTTGTACCGCGACCGCCTCCTGACGCAGCTATCGCGTGAATCGGGCTC
>JAFDHW010000189.1 GCA_019308705.1 Deltaproteobacteria bacterium | reverse complement strand
TCTTGCAGCGTCTCCTCCATCGCCGTTCTCTGGCGGAGGTTGGCCGCGGGATACGGAGAAAGCCCGTCCCCAGCCTCGGCGTCCGCCGCGGCCCGGGCCAGGGCCCGGGCCAGGTCGTCCACCCCCTGGCCGGTAAGCGCGCTCGTGGCCACCCACCCGGGGGGCGCTTCCGCGTCCGGGCAAAGGTCCGCCTTGTTGGCGCAGCGCACCACGGGCCGGCCCGCGGCCAGGGACAGAAGCTCCTGCTCCTCGGGAACGAGGTCGCGGCCGGCCTCGGTGACAAACAACACCACCCGGCTTTTGCCCACAGCGGACACCGCGCGCCTGACCCCCTCCTCCTCCAGGGGGCCGCCCGTCTTTCCGTACCCCGCGGTGTCCAAAAGCACGAACTCTATGCCTTCCCGAAAAACCGGCGCGCAGACCACGTCCCTGGTGGTGCCGGGAACATCGCTCACCATGGCCCGGTCCTCCCCGGCAAGGCGGTTTAACAGGCTGGACTTGCCCACGTTGGGCAGCCCGGCGATGGCCACGGCCACCTCCTCCTCGGCGGATTCCTGCTGCCGGGAACGCTTCACCAAGGACGCGAGGGTCGCGGCCAGGTCCTTTCGCAAAAAGGCGGACAGCTCCTCTCCGGGGTCCCCCACGTCCTCGGGGAAATCCAGGGCGGCCTCCACCCGGGCGGACGCTTGGAAAAGCTTGTCCGAAAGCAACGCCGCCTGGCGGGATATTTCCCCGGCCCCCCGGGCGGCGGCGGCCTCGGCGGCGGCCCGGGACCGGGCGTTGACCAGCTCGATGACCGCCTCGGCGCGGGAGAGGTCCATGCGGCCGTTTTCAAAGGCCCGGCGGGTGAACTCCCCGGGGCCGGCCATGGCGGCCCCGGCAAAAAGCACGGCCTCCAGCACCCGGGAAAGCACCACCCGGCCGCCGTGGACCTGCAGCTCCACCACGTCCTCGCCGGTGTAGCTTCGGGGGCCCCTCATGTACACGGCCAGGCACTCGTCGATGACGCCGCCCGTGGCGGGGTCGACCACCCGCCCCCAGTCCATGCGGCGGTCGGCGGGTTCCCAGGCTCGCCCCCTGCCCGGAAAAAACACCTTGCGGGCGATGCAAAGGGCCTGCTCCCCGGAAAGGCGGACGATGCCGATGCCCGCGCCCTGGCGGGCGGTGGCGATGGCGGCGATGGTGTCTCGGGGCATGGCGGAAAACCAGGGCGGAGGCTTGCGGTCAGCCCTCCTTGGCGGGCAAGATCACCAGTTTCTTCTTGGGGCCTGGGCCCTTGGAATGGGTGCGGAGCCCCTCTTCCCCGGCCAGGGCCATGTGCACCACCCGGCGCTCCTGGGAGGTCAAGGGGTTTAGGGTCTGGGGCTTTCCGGTGGATTTGACCTTGTCCCCCAGGCGGCGGGCCAGGGCGATCAGCTCCTCCTCCCGGCGGGCCAGGTAGCCCCCGGCGTCCACCCGCACCCGGGCGGCCATGGCGAACTTTTGCTGCACGATGCGCTCCACCAGGTAGCCCACGGACTCCAGGGTCTGGCCTTTCCGGCCGATCAAAACGGCCGAGTCATCGCCCTCCACGGAGACGGAGACCCTTTCCGGGTCCGAGACATCCACCGTAATCTGCGGATCCTCCATGATGAAACCCGCGATGACGGCCACGGCTTCCCCGGCGGCCTCGCCCACCGCCCGGGCCTCTTCCGGGGACATGGTTTTTTGGGCGGCGGGCGGTTGCCGCAAGGGAGGGGGGGGTTCTTCCCCGCCGGTGGAGGGTTCCGGGGATTCCCGGCCTTGGGCCTCCTTGCCGGGACCCACCCGGGTCTTGACTCCGTCCTCGCCTTCGCTTTTCGCGGCGGCTTTTTTGGGCTTTCTGCGGCGGCGCTTTTTGGGCTTGGGGGATGGCGCCTGCCCGGCGGTCTTTTCCGCCTGGGCCCGAGCGCCCTCGGAGGGTTCTTCCCCGCCCCCGGCCTCCTGCTCCGGCTTCTTTTGGCGGGCGGGCTTTTTGCCCCGCGCTTTTTTGGCGGACGGTTTCTTGGCCGGGGCCTTGCCTTTCTTGCCGCCGCCGTCGGTGCGCACGCGGATTTTGGCCTTTTTCACACCCACGATGCCGAAGATGCCCGTAGAGCCGTAGGCCAGGATGTCGTAGGAAATCTCGTCCTTCTTTTTTCCCAGTTCCCGGGAGGCCAATTCCACCGCGTCCTCCACGGTCTTGGCCTCAAACTCCCGGTATTTTTTCATGGCTTCCTCTGCTTCTTTTCCCAGATGCGGCGGCCGGCCTTGGAAGCGAGGCGTTTTGGGACGTTGGCCGTGCGCGAATCAAGCCGCCTTCTTCTGGATGTAATACTGCTGGGCCATGGACAAAATGTTGTTCACCAGCCAGTAGAGCACCAGGCCCGAGGGGAAGTTGATGAAGATGAAGGTGAAAAGAATCGGCAGAAACATCATCATCTTCGCCTGGGACGGGTCCCCGGGCGAGGGGGTCATCTTCTGCTGGATGAACATGGACGCCCCCATGAGCAAGGTAAGCACGGGAATGCCGTAGGGCGCCTCCATGAAGGGTATGGAAAAATCGAACCTGAACAGCCGGTCCGGAGCGGACAGGTCGTTGATCCACAACAGAAACGGCGCGTGCCGCAGTTCGATGGCCTCGTACAGCATCTTGTACAGGGCGATGAACACCGGGATCTGCACGATCATGGGCAGGCAACCGGAAAGGGGGTTCACCTTGAACGTGCGGTACAGGGCGAACACCTCCTCGTTCATCTTCTTCTTGTCGTCCTTGTACTTCTCCCGGATCTCCTGCATGAGCGGCGCGAGTTTCTTCATGGCCGCCATGGACTGGTAACTCTTGTTGGAAAGGGGCCAGAACAGAAGCTTCACCAGGATGGTCAGGAGGATGATGGCAACCCCGTAATTGGGAATAAACCGGTGCATGACGTTCATGAGCCACAGCAGGGGCTTGGCCAGAAAGTCGAACCACCCGAAGTGCAGTGCCCGGGGCAGCTGGTGCCCGGCCTGCTTCAGGGCGGCGGTGCTCTTGGGGCCGAAAAAGGCCTCGGCGTAAAAGGTCTTTTCCGCGCCCGGCGGCACCGGCTCCTGCGGATAGAGGAAGCGGGTACGCAACATCCCGTCTTCCGAAGTGCTCATGCGGACGTCCGCGGGGCCTTCGGTGTCCGGCGCCACGGCGGAAAGAAAGTAGCGCCCCGTGATGCCGGCCCAGTCAACGTCCCCGGACAAGTGCCCTTTCTTGGCCGCATCGTTTGCGTCCACCTCGACTACGGAGCCGTTCACCAGGGCCAGCGGCCCCTGGAACACGACGCGCTTGGGCTTGCCCAGGCGGTTTTTCACGTCCAAAAACAGCCGGTCGTTGACCGGCAGGCCGGAGCCGTTGGCCACGCGCACGGACACTCCCACCAGGTAGGAATCCGGCCGGAAGGTATAGGTTTTTTCCACGGTGACACCCTGGTCCGTGGAATAGGTGAACACCACGTTTTGGGGGGCATGGTCCAGGCGGACGACGTCTCCCGCGGGGGAAGAAAGCTCCCAGGTTCCCGTGGCCAGGGGGCCCACGCTGCCCCCGGCGAATCCCGCCGCAAGGCTGCCCTCGCCCGTGGGAAGGGAGATCATCTCGTAGAAGGGGGCGTCCTCCTCGGGGGACGCGCGGTACTTCATGAGGGTGAGGCGGGTGATGGCCGCTCCGCGGGTGGAAAGCTCGGCGTCGTAGAGGGGGGTTTGCACCTTGAGGGTGCGCGCCGGGGCGCCGGGAGCCGGGACCGGCGCGGTTTCAAGCGCGGGGGCCGGGGCCGGCCCGGGCTGCCCGGAAACCTCCCGGGAGGCGGTTTCCTGCTCCTGACCCCGAGCCGCGGCCGGGGACTGCGCCGCCTGTTGGGGTGGCTGCGGCGGCGGAGTGTCGGGGAGGAAAAAATAATCCCACGCCAGAAAAACCGCCACCGACAGCACGATGGCGATAATCAGCCGGACCTGTTCCATGAAAGCCTCGTTCTTGCCCTTCAGGGCACCGGGTCGTGCCCCCCCGGGCAGAAGGGATGGCACCGAATCACCCTCTTTACCGCCAGGAGGCTTCCGCGCGCCGCGCCGTGCCGGGAAACGGCGGTGGCCGCGTACTCGGAGCAGGTGGGCGTAAACCGGCACACGGGACCCAGAAAGGGGGAAAGCAAAAGCCGGTAGGCCGCGATCAGAAAGAGCAAAGTATTCTCAGGCCGAAGGGCCCGCAGAAGTCTTGCCGCCCATTTTCCGGATGCTGCCCAAAATCTCGCCCACGGCCCGGGAGAGCTCCTGGTTGGGCAATCGGGCTGCGGATTTCTTGGCGATGAGGTTGACGTCATACCCGGTTCCCAGGAGGTTCTTGTTGGTGCGGAAGGTTTCCCGGGCAATGCGTTTGATCCGGTTTCGGACCACCGCCCCGCCCACCTTTTTGGACACGGTGACCCCCAGGCGGGACCGGTCCGTGGAGGTCTTTTGCCACGCCGCGATAAAGGCCTGGTTCTGGGTTCGGTGGCCGGACCTTGTCAAGCGCACGAACTCGGACCGCTTGAGGAGCCGGTCCGCCTTGGGAAAGCCCTGTCCGTCCATGGCGCCGGGGTCAGCCGGCCAGGCGCTTTCTTCCCCTGGCGCGGCGGCGGTTGATGATCCTGCGGCCCTGCTTGGTGGCCATGCGCTTGCGGAATCCGTGGTTTCGCGCCCGGCGGAGCCTCGATGGCTGGAAGGTTCTCTTCATGTTCAAATCCCCGTGTGTATATATAAATAAAGGTAACCGCTTTGCCTGAAGCACACCGCCCGGCGGCGGTGGAAGCACACCGCCCGGCGGCGGTGGAAACACACCGCCCGGCGGCGGAGAACAAGCTGTCGAGTTAACCATTAGTTCCATGGCTTGTCAAGGGCACGGACAGGGGCGCGCGGTCATTTGCGGGCTTGCCAGGTTCCGCTCTTGCCCCCGGATTTCTTGAGCAGTCGGACGCCCGTGATCTCCACCCCCCGGTCCAGGGCCTTCACCATGTCGTAGACGGTGAGCCCGGCCACCGCCGCGGCGGTCAGCGCCTCCATCTCCACGCCGGTGGGCCCCGTGGTCCGGGCGGTGGCGGTGATGGAAAGTCCCTGGCCGTCTTCCGCCTCCCGGATGTCCACGTCCGCGTGGGTGAGCGCCAGGGGATGGCACAGGGGTATGAGCTCCGAGGTTTTCTTGGCCGCCATGATGCCCGCCAGCCGCGCGGTCTCCAAAACCGGCCCCTTGGCGGTTTTG
>JAFDHW010000188.1 GCA_019308705.1 Deltaproteobacteria bacterium | reverse complement strand
TCCGGCGAGCCCGATTCACGCGATAGCTGCGTCAGGAGGGGGTCGCGGTACAAAAGTACAGCTTCCCTCCTCCTTCCTTACTCTCGCGCGAATCGAACTCGTGAATAATCCGGGTTAATATGGGAGAAACGGATAATATCATGGCAGTAGGCTCGCTCATCGGTTCCCTGGTTTCCAAGCCCATCGCCCCCTTGAGGCAAGCCGCGGCGGCCAGGTCTGCGGACGTGGCCGCAAACCTTTTGCTCCGCGCCATGACCGCCCATTTCAACTGGAGGCCGAAGCTGCGTGAATACCTGCTATCCAGGGATGGATGGCTGGATTTGTCCGTTTCCGTGCGCACGGAAAACGGCACGGTGGGCCAGGGCATCGTGTTCCACGAGGGCAGGGTCCGGGTGGTTTCCGGGGGGCTGGAGGACCCGGACGTCGCCCTGGTGTTCGCGGACGAGAAGGAATTTTTCCAGGCCCTGGGCGAGCCGCCTCACGACGCCATGGACCGGATGCTGAAGAACCGGGTCTTTGTGGAAGGCAACCTGAACAAGGCCCAGTTGTTCGTTTACCTGGCCTCTCTGCTGCTTGCCCGCACCCACGAAAAGCGGCTGGCCAGGGCCAAACAGGAGGACGAGCGGGCCAGGAAGCAATCCTATGCCGCTGCCGCGGCCGACCCCCCCAAGGCGCCCCACCGCCGCCGCACGCCCCGGGTGGACGGCCTTCCGGACCCGGGGGTGCGCTTTTTGGACGACGTGTCCCTTTCCCGATACACCCTGGAGGACTTCCCCCGGCTCGAGGGGTTTCTGGAGGAGCACTTTTCCGCCACCCCCCAGATCTGCGCGGAAAGGCCCCTTTTGCTCACCCGGTTTTTCCGCGAAAACGGGTTCGAGAAAAAGCTGGACGGCAGCCCCTGGCACCCGGTGCTGCGCCAGGCCGAGGCGTTTCATTTCCTCATGGCCAACAAGAAGCCGCTCATCGCCGAAAACTCCCTCCTGGCCGGCTCCACCACCGCGCGGCTGCCCACGGGCGTGGTCATCTACCCGGACGCCCAGGGAGGCATCCTCTGGGGGGAACTGAAAACCGTGGGCAAGCGGCTGTTGAACCCCTATATCCTGGACGAGCAGACCGAGCGCGACCTGCACCACGAGGTGTTTCCCTTCTGGATGGAACGCAATTTCTGGGAATGGGTGCGCACCGAGCACCACAACCCCCTGTGCCAGAAGATCAACAACCGGTGGGTGGCCTACTTTGCCTGGAAGACCGTGGGCATGTCCCACTGCATCCCGGATTTCGGCTCGGTGCTTGAAAAGGGCACCCACGGCATCATGGAAGAGATTGCCGAACGCCGGGAGGACCCCGGGCTTTCGCGCTACCAGAAGGACACCCTGTGGGCCATGCGGCGCGCCCTGGAGGGCATCAATATCTACGCGGACCATTTGCGCAAGGAGGCCAAGCGCCGGGCGGCCGCGGAGAGGGACGAGGCCAGGAAAAAGGAACTTTCAGCCATGGCCCGGGCGCTTTCCCGGGTGCCCAAGAAACCCGCCAAAACACTTTACGAAGCCATGAGCGCGGTGTGGGTCCTTTGGGTGGGCGCGCACATGGAAAACGCCAACACCGGCCTTTCCCTGGGCCGGCTGGACCGGCTTTTCCAGCCCTACCTGGAAAGCGACATGGCCCGGCTCAAATTCAAAGAGGCGCGGGAAAAGTACCTGAAGCACGCCCTGGAGCTCACCGCGGACTTCATGATGCGGTGCACGGACCACTTGCCCCTGGTGCCGGACATCGGCAACTACCTGTTCGGCGGAAGCTCTTCGGACCAGGCCATCACCCTGGGCGGCGTAACCCCGCGGGGCGAAGACGCGGTCTGCGACATGACCTACGTCTTTCTCAAGGCCACGGAGATGCTGGGCATCCGCGACCCCAACGTGAACGCGCGGTTTCACCCGGAAAAGAACACCGACACCTACCTTTCCCGGCTGTGCGCGGTGAACTACGCCACCACGGCCACCCCCTCCATGCACAACGACCAGGCCGTGATGGCCGCTTTGGAAAAACACGGGTTCCAAAAGGAGCATTTGCGGGACTGGGTGCCCACCGGGTGCGTGGAGCCCAGCATTCCGGGCCGGCACATGGGCCACACCGGTTCCATATTGTTCAACTTGGTGGCGCCTCTGGAAATGGCCCTGAACAACGGGACCCACCCCCTCATGCGCTGGGACCTGGGGCCGAAGACCGGGTCCCCGGAACAAGGCGCGTTCGCGGATTTCGAGGACTTCTTCGCCGCCTACGCAAAGCAGTTTCGCTTTCTCGCGGACCAGGCGGTTTCGCTCAACCACATGCTGGCCGAAGCCCACGCCAAATACCGGCCCACGCCCTATCTTTCCGCGCTCATGGACGGTTGCGTTCAAAAGGCCGAGGACGTGACCGCGGGCGGCGCGCGGTACAACTCCTCGGGCACGGCCAACATCGGCCTGGCGGACGTGACGGATTCCCTCATGGCCATAAAAAAGCTGGTTTTCGAGGACAAGGCCGTGGATTTTGCCGGGCTGAAACGCGCCCTGGCCGATGATTTTTCCGGCCACCCGGGGCTCCAGGCCATGTTGAAGAACAAGGTGCCCCTGTTCGGGTCCGGCGACCCCGAGGCCCTGGCCATGGCCAACCGGGTGGCGGCCCTGGTGCACGACACCTGGGCGGCGCACACCAACTACCGGGGCGGGCGGTACACCACCGGGTTCTGGTCCATGAGCCAGCACGTGGCCTACGGAAACCTTTCCGGCGCGCTGCCTTCCGGCAGGAACGCGGGCCGTGCCTTCACCCCGGGGCTTTCTCCCCAGCCCCACGCCACCCCGGACTTTTTGAAGAACATCCGCGACGTGGCCAGGCTGGACCCGGCGAACCTGGACAACAGCATCGCCTTCAACGTCAAGCTCTCCCCTGCCGCGGGCGACCCGCCGGAAAAGACCAACGCGGCCATGACCGCCTACGTGAAGGCCTACTTCTCCATGGGCGGCATGCAGATGCAGTTCAACGTGGTGGACTCCGAAACCCTGAAAGCCGCCATGGCCAGCCCCGAGGACTACAAGCAGCTCCTGGTGCGGATCTCGGGCTACAACGCCTACTTCGTCACCCTGAACCGCCAGATGCAGTTGGAACTCATCGAGCGCGCCCAGTACGGTTGCTGAGCCTGTACATGAAACCCCTCATCCTGGACATCAAGGGCAACAGCACCGAGGACGGGCCGGGCATCCGCGCGGTGGTGTTCTTCAAGGGCTGTCCCCTCTCCTGCACATGGTGCCACAACCCCGAAAGCCAGCACACGGCACGGGAACTGGCCTTTGACGCCAACCTGTGCGCGGGGTGCGGCCGGTGCGGGGAGGTCTGCACCCGGGGGGCCGTGGACCCGGGCGATCCCCTGCGGGTGGACCGCGGTGTTTGCGACCTTTGCGGGGAGTGCGTGGCCGCCTGCCCCTCCAGGGCCCTGGAGTTCGCGGGCAGGGGAATGTCCGCCGAAGAGGTCGTGGAGGTCATTGCCGCGGACAAGCCCTTTTTCGACGCCTCGGGCGGCGGGGCCACGTTTTCCGGTGGCGAGCCCTGCCTGCACATGGAGTTTCTGGGCCGGATCATGGCTGGCTGCAGGGAGCGGGGTATTTCCACCCTGGTGGAGACCTGCGGCCTGTTCAACCTTTCCGCCTTCCGCGAACAAATCCTGCCCCACTTAGACATCCTGTACGTTGACCTCAAGATCATGGACCCCGAAGATCACCGGGCTTTCTGCGGCGTGGACAACCGGGTGATCCTGGAGAACTTCCGCGCCCTGGCGGAGTTGTCCAGGGACGGGGTTTTTCAGCTCCTGCCCCGCACGCCCCTGGTCCCCGGCTGTACGGACACGGAACAGAACCTCGCCGCCATTGCGGATTTCCTGGCCGGCCTGGGGGTGGGCCGGGCGCAGCTGTTGGAATACAACCCCCTGTGGCCGGAAAAGTGGGCCAAGATCGGCCGGCAAAATCCGGCCCCGGACGACCCGGCCCTCGCCGCATGGATGGACCCGGAGCACGTGGCCGCGTGCAGGGCGATGTTTGCGGAGCGGGGCATCCGGGTGGGTTGAACAGGGTTGGGGGCGCCGCCTTGGTTCGCGGCCATGTCCACGGCGGCCGGACCCGGCCCTGTGGCTACTTTGCGCCCTCCAGCTTGGCCGCCAGGTAGAACACCACCCACCCCCCGCACAGGTCGCAGTCCACGTCGTCGCCGTAGCAGCAGAAGGGGCTCTCGAACCGGCCGCCGTCCAGGTACAGGGGCAGGACGTACTTCTTGGAGGGACAGTTTGCGGTGATGGCCGGCGCGTTTTCCGAAAGGGTCAGCTCAAGCTGGCGGGTGCCGTTCCAGATGAAGTCCGGGTGCTTCTTTTTGAGGCGCAGGGCTTCTCGCACCGCCTTGTCCCGGCGCGTAAGCGTGCCCCAGGTGAGGGGTGAGACATCGTTTGCCGGGGGCACGTAAAAGGAAAAGGTCATGCCCTCGGCCCGGGTGGGGACCAGCAGTTCCACCAGCTCCTCCAGAAGATCCTCGTTCTGCCGGGTCACCACGCACTGAACCATGACCTTGGAGGAGAAGTCCTCCGGCACCCGGGAGAGGGTCTTCATCACCCGGTCAAAGGAGCCCTTGCCCCGGATGGAGTCGTTGTATTCCTTGGGGCCGTCCAAAGACACCACGTAGGTCACGCCCGGCAGGTCCAGAAGGTCCAGGGTGCCGTTGGTGGTGATGGTGTTCCAGGAAAACAGCTTCACACCCTCCCGCAGCACGCCGGGCCGTAAAAGCGGCTCGCCCCCCATCCACAGCATGGCCACGATGCCGTGCCGGTCCCTGATCCTGCGGATTTCTCCAAGCATGGTTTCGTCGTCCATCTCCTGTTTGCGCGCGTTGGGGTTGTCCTCCCGGAACACGAAGCAGTGGCGGCACTTCAAATTGCAGCGGTTGGTGACGTTGATCATGGCTGCGGGGTAGTGGGGAGCGGTCCGGCCCTCCATGGGGGGTTCCTCCTTTCCCTGTTCCCTGGGAGATCAAGGCCTTGCCCGGGAAGGAGAATGATGGCTGGGGATCGGGTTCCCGGGCCCCCCGAGCATACCTTCTTTTCCCTGGAAAGTGAAAGTCCGGCGCTCCGGGTTTTTTAGCCCGGATTATTCACGAAGCCTGATTTCCGTGCTGGCAAGGCTAGCCCGGATTATTCACGAGTTCGATTCGCGCGAGAGTAAGGAAGGAGGAGGGAAGCTGTACTTTTGTA
>JAFDHW010000187.1 GCA_019308705.1 Deltaproteobacteria bacterium | reverse complement strand
AAGCCCAATGATTACGCCAACATGAAGCTGCAGTTCCGATACTTCTTCATCCGCAAGGTCATGTTCGTGAAATACGCCACCGCCTACATCGTGTTTCCCGGCGGGTTCGGCACCCTGGACGAGCTTTTCGAGGCCGTAACCCTGATCCAGACCCGGCGCATCCGGCCCTTTCCCGTGATCCTGGTGGGCACCAAGTACTGGTCCGGGCTTTTGGACTGGATAAAGGGGCAATTGTTGGCGGAGGAACGCATCTCCCCCGAGGACATGGACATCGTGCGGCTTATGGACGACCCCAAGGAAATCGTCGATCTCTTGAAGAGGCGCATCATCCTATAGGGACGGTCCAGACGACCCAACGGAAAGGAAGAGCCCATGGAGGTAGCGGAGGCGATCAAGGCCAGGAAGAGCGTGCGGGGGTTTCTCGACAAGCCCGTGGCCAAGGAACTCATCGAGAAGGTCCTTCAACTGGCGGTGCGGGCCCCCTCGGCCATGAACACCCAGCCGTGGGAATTCTACGTTCTGGCGGGCGACGTGCTGGACGCGGTGCGCAAGGAGAACGTGGAATGGCTGCGCGCCTCGGCCCCGCCCCAGCCGGACCACCTGGTGGTGGGCTGGCCGAAAGACAGCGTGTACCGCAGGCGGCAGGTGGACCTGGCCAAGCAGCTTTTCTCCGCCATGGGCATCGAGCGCGAGGACAAGGAAGCCCGGGCCGCGTGGCTGGAGCGGGGCTTCCGCTACTTCGACGCGCCGGCGGCCATCCTGGTGCTCACGGACCGGTGCCTCACCGACGCCGGCCCCCTCATGGACCTGGGCGCCATGCTCCAGACCCTGTGCCTGGCGGCCACGGGCCTGGGCCTGGGCACCTGCATCGAGGACCAGGGGGTCATGTATCCCGACATCCTGCGCAAGATCGCCGGCGTGCCCGAGGACAAGCGCATCATGATGTCCGTGGCCATCGGCTGGCCGGACCCGGATTTCCCGGCCAACAAGATCGAGATCCCCAGGGTGCCCGCATCAGAAATCACCACCTGGTTCGGGTTCGACACCCGGGAATGAAACGGGGGGAAACCCCTTCCCGGACAAACCAAAAGCCCCGCTCCCGGCATCCGGGGCGGGGCTTTTGGTCCCTTTCATCTGAACAGGGCGTTCGGCAAGCATTCGGTCCATTGCGCGGGATAGCATCCCGGCACCGGGAACCTCGAACCCATACGTTTGCCGAGGCGGCTCCCCTGCAAAAGCCGTCTATGCCCACCTTCTGTCCAGGCGGGTCAGCCCGGCCCGCCTTGCGGCGGACAGGGCTTCCTCGAACTCCTGGTGGGTGATGCCGCGGTCCCAGCCGGGCTTTTGGGGCGCGTGGCCCAGGGGACGGTACTGGGGCATGACGTTCACGTAGGTGTCCGGAGAGATCTTTCGGGCCAAAAAGTCCATGACCTGCCGGGTCCCGGCGAGGTTGCCGGGCAGGACCAGGTGGCGCACCAACAGGCCGCGGGTCGCGATGCCCCGCTCGTCCACCACCAAGTCCCCCACCTGGCGGTGCATTTCTACCAGGGCCTCCCGGGCGCGGTCGGGATAGTCCGGTGCATTGCACGCGGATCTTGCCACCTCCGGGTCCCAGAACTTGAAATCCGGCATATAGATGTCCACCACGCCGTCAAGAAGCTTCAGGGTAGAGACCTTGTCGTAGCCCGAGGAGTTGTAGACCAGGGGGATGGAAAGGCCCCCGGCCGCGGCCAGGGACACGGCTTCGAGGATCATGGGCACCACGTGGGAGGGGGTGACGAAGTTGATGTTGTGGCACCCGGAACGGGCCAGGGAGAGCATGATGCCGGCGATCTCTTCGGGGTCCGCCTCCCTGCCCTCGCCCAGGCGGGAGATCTCCCAGTTCTGGCAGAAGTCGCACAACAGGTTGCAGTAGGAAAAGAAGATGGTGCCGGAGCCGTTTTGGCCCACCAGGGGCGATTCCTCGCCAAAGTGCGGGCCGAAGCTCGCCACCACGGCCTTTGCCCCGGTCCGGCACACGCCCCTTTTGCCCTTTGAGCGGTTCACATGGCAGTTTCTGGGGCACAGGGTGCAGTCCGCCAGGGCCTGGCGGGCCTGTTTCGCCCGCTTTTTGAGCGTGCCGTCCTCGTGGGCCGTGACATAGGCGGGGACGTGGGCCATGACGGAGGATCAGGAGGTTCCGGGCACGGTCCAGGTGGTGCACTCGCCCTGGGAGCAGGTGCGTTCCTGCTTGGAAACGCCGGAGGAAGCGCCGCCGCTTTTGCCGCCCACGGCGTGGTTGGTGACGGACAGCACCCGCTCGAAATTTTGCTTGCCGCACGTGGGACACTTAGCCTCGTCGTCCTGGCTTGCGCCCAACTGCAAAAGCTCGAACACCTCGTTACAGTCCCTGCATCGAAATTCATAGATGGGCATGGGATATCTCCTTGTCCGGGCGGGCCCGGGTGGCTTCATGAACAACGGCTACGGTGTAAAACCTGGAAGCCGGCAAGTCAAGCCGCGGCGGATCAGACGGTCTGGGGGGCGGCGGTCATGACGAAGGTGCAGGCCCCGTGGCGGTCACGGGCCAGGTCCAGCACGGGCAGGCCCAGCCGCTCCAAAAGCCCCGGAAGACCGCCGTGTTCAAGGTAATGGGAATAGACGCGGAAATTGGCGGGGCCGCCGAAGAAAAGCTCCATCCAGTGGTTCATGATCCCCCGCAAGTTGGACGGAGGGGGAGCGGTGAAATCCGCCAGGATGACCCTCCGGGCCACCTTGCACGCCTCGGAGAGCACCAGGGCCCTCTCCTCTTCCCGGATCTCGTGCATCAAGAGCGACGCCACGGCAAAATCAAAGGGCCCTTCCACGAACCGCCCGGCCCGTGTGGAGTCCCCGTGGAGAAAGGTCACGTTGGAGTGGCCGGCCTTCTCGTTCCTGGCCCGGGCCCAGGCCAGCATGCGGGGGCTGATGTCCATGCCCACCACCCGGGAGCACTTTTGCGCCAGCTCCATGGCCAGGGCCCCGGTTCCGGCGCACAGGTCCAACACCGTGGACCCGGGGGGGATCCATTCCGCGATCAGCCGGCGCTTTTCAGCCTCGACGGGGTCGTAGAACCAGGCGTAGAGCAGCCCGTCGTACCAGCGGTGTCGGGGGGTCGCCTCAGGCATGGGTCTACCTGGGATCGTGTACCGGGCGGACGACCAGGCACTCGTAGGAATCACGGTTCTGCTTGATCTTCTGCGAGCCGTTCCGCCCCGAAACCACCTCCACCACCGCCCCCCAGCCGTCCGAATACTGGGTGTAGGACTTGGAGGTCCAGAACCACTTGTCCCCGGCCGAGGGGAAATAGGGCTTTTCGTTGAACAGGGTGAAAAGCTCCTTGGCCGTGGGCAGCCGCCAGTTTTCGTATCCAGCGATGTTCAGGCGGTTCACCCAGTCCTGGGCCGTGGTGTAGTCCATACACTTCTTGGTCATGACCTGGGAGTCCAGAAGGGTCCAGAAAAGGCCGGTCTTGGTGTCCTTGACCACGCCGTCGGACACTTCCCGGAACCGGCCGCCGGCGGCCGCGAGCTTTTCGCGGGCCCGCTCCTTCTCCTGCTCGAGCCGGGCAGCCTCTTCCCGGGCGTCGATGTCCGCCAGGCGCTGTTCGATCTTCTCCCTCACCAGGGAGGAAGGATAGGCGACGAGATACTCCCGGTAAACCGCGCGGGCGGCGTCGAAGCGGCTGCCCAGCTTTTGCGCCTTATCGTCCATGGCGGCCAGGAGGGCTTCCTCCCGCTGGCGGTTTTTCAGCTCGTTCCTGCGTTCCTTGAGCTCATAGGCCCGCTGGTTGTCGTAGATGCCAATGTAATCCGTGCAAAGATCGATGGCCTGTTGCCACTGTTCCTTTTCCACGGCCTGATCGATCTGTTTTTCCACGTAAAGGTAATATTCCCCGCTCATGTCCCAGATGAGGCTTCTGACCTCTTCCACGTGCCTGCCTTCGGGATGGGAGCGCAGATACTCCGCGTAGGCGGCCATACGCTGGTCAATGGGCGCATCGGCGTAGCCGGACAGGGCCTGGTAGTCCCGCTCGTCCATGGCGTTCTGGATGGCGGCCATGCGCTCCTTGACCAGGGAGGGGACCCGGCCGGGATTCTGAGCCAGGTACTCCCTGAACACGGCCAGGGCCTCGGCCAGCCGCCCCTTTTCCACCAGGCCGCTGGTCCTGTCCAACAGGTCCTTCAGCTTCTGGGTTTCGACCTGTTTCCGGACCTGGGAAAGCCGGTTTTCCACCAGCTCGGTGTACTTGTTGGGTTCATGGGTGCGCAGGTAGGCCGCCATGATGGCGGGCTTTTTCTCCAAGGGGGCTTTTTCCACGGCGGTCATGAGGTTCTGGTAGTCGGACTTGGCCTTCTGGGAGGCCATGAAGATGGCGCCGGCCGCGGCCACCCCCACCACCATCGCCACGATCACCGCCGCGGCCGCCAGCATGCGCTTCTTGTTTAGGACCGGCTTCTTTTCCTTCTCGACCTTCATGCCCTTTTCCCGGGCGTAATTCTCGATGTACTCCCGGGCTTCGGACTCGTCCATGCCGATGTCCATGGCGGATTTCAGCAGGGTCTTGAAGTATTCGGTCCGGATGGTTCCGTCCATGCCGGCGATGTCGATGTCGTTGTTCAGCTTGGCAAGAAGCGCGCGGCCCCGGCTGACGTTGTAGGCGTTGCGGCCCTCCTCGCTCTTGAACAGGGAGATGCAGTGGCCAGCCAAAATTTCGCTCGCCGTGACCAGGGCGTCCTTCTTGCCGATGGCGGCCAGGGCCTTTTCTTTTTCCTTGGCTCTTTTCTGCAGAAGCTTCAGGCTGGCGTTGGAGGAAACGTCCAGAAACTCGTACAGGGAGGACTTGCCCACGATCTTCAGGTTTTCGGAAATGACCTTCTCGATGGACTTTTCCAGTGCCTGGGCCTCGGCCGCGGCGGCCTTTCCCTCCTTCCGGATGGGGCAGGTGACGCGCTTTTTGATCTCGCTTGTGGGCACCCCGTGGAGCTTGGCCAGCTTCTTGACCTCGTCTTCGGTGATGTAACCCTTGGCCATCCGGATACCGAGCTGGCGGTCGAGGTCCTCGAAGCGGCTTTCCAGGTACTTGTCCACCCGCTCCTGGATCTTTTCCTCGTCCAGGCGGTGGACTTCGGCGAGCTTTTTGATTTCCTGCCTGGTGATGTGGCCCTTGGAAAAGTGAATCTGGATATGCCGGTCCACCTCGGCGTACTTTGCCTCCTCCTTGCCCTTCATCTGGGACAAGGCGGCCTCGGCCTCCTGTTGGCGCCGCTCCGGGT
>JAFDHW010000186.1 GCA_019308705.1 Deltaproteobacteria bacterium | reverse complement strand
TGGACGCCCTGCGGAACCTTTGGGCCAAGATATGGGAACAGGGCGTGGCCCTTGCGATGATGACCGCCGTGGCGGTCGCGGCCCAGTTCGTGCTCCTGTATGCTTTCCGCGGCGGGTTGGAGATTTTCGCGGAGGCGGAGTCCGGCAAATCCTGGCTTGCCGCCCACCCCGGCGCGCGGCGCGCCTTTGCGGAACTCACCGCCGGAAACGGCGTGGATTTCGTGCTCCATACCGTGGGCGTCACCCTGGCCGTGTGCCTGGTGGTGGCCGCGGCCGCGCGGTTTTTCCTGGTTGCCAGGTTCCTCTACCTCTCCCGGTCCACGGGTGAAAAGCTCCTCCTCTGGGGGCTTCCCCTGGCCGCGGCTTCGGGCTGGGTCCTCTCCGGCAAAAATTACCGGCTTGGCCTCTATGCTTCCATGGGCTGCTGTCTTGCGCCCGCCTTGCTTTTGGCACCCCGCAGCTTTTCCCTCGCCCACGCGTTTCTGCCGGAAGCCACGGACCTGTTGGACATGGGGAGGGCGCTTCTGTTTAGGACCACCCGCCGGCTTCCCTCCGCGAGCCCCGGATCCTCCGGAAAATCCTTCGCAAAAAAACCGTCGGCGAAAAAGTCCCACATCCCCAACTGACCCCTTTATTTTTTATCGCCGCAACCCCTTGACAAAAGGAGCGCCTTCTTAAATATTAGGCAAGCCTAACTTTATTGAAGCCGCCTATCATCGGGTGGGGCGATGATTCCCCCCTTTTTTTCCGGGAGACGTCCCAATGTTTCGAAGGAACAAATTCGCCTGCGCGGGAGGAACCCTGGCCCAGGCCGGCACCGGGGCCCTGGTGCGCATCCGGGAAGTTAACGCCGGCCGCGGGCTGGAAGCACGCCTGGCCGCTATGGGCCTTGCCGCTGGATCCGAGGTGCGGGTCCTGGAAAACCTGGGCGGCCCCATCCGCCTGGCCGTGGGCGAGGACAGGCTCACCCTGGGCCGGGGAGCCGCGGAAAAAATCCTGGTGGACGAAGTGGAAAGCAACAACACATGACCCTGGACCAGATCACCCCCAAAAAGAGCGGAAAAGTGGTGAAGGTGAACGCCGGCGGCCTGTTGGGCCAGCGGCTCCTGGACCTGGGCGTGCTGCCGGGCCTTGTCATCCGCGTGCTCAGGAACGCGCCGTTGAAGGACCCCATGGAGGTGGAGGTGGAGGGCACGCTTCTTTCCATCCGCAAGGACGAAGCCCGTCACGTGGAAGTGGAGCCTTTATGAGCAGCGGACAGGGATTGGTGGTGGCCCTGGCCGGGCAGCCCAACTGCGGAAAATCCACGGTGTTCAACGCGCTTACCGGCGCGCGGCAGCACATCGCCAACTATCCGGGCGTAACCGTGGAGAAGAAGACCGGGTTCTTCCAGTACGAGGACACCCGCATCGAGCTGGTGGACCTTCCCGGCACCTACAGCCTGTCCTCCTTCTCCCTGGAAGAAAGGGTCGCCCGGGACTTTTTGCTCACCGAAAAGCTCGACGCCGTGGTGAACGTGGTGGACGCCTCTTCGCTCAAGCGCAGTCTCTACTTCACGGTCCAGCTCCTGGAAATGGGCATTCCCACGGTGGTGGACCTGAACATGATGGACGTGGCCGAAAGGCGGGGGCTTTCCATCGACACAAAGAGGCTTTCCGACCGGCTGGGGGTGGAGGCGGTGCCCACGGCGTTCAAGCAGGGCAGGGGACGCCGCAAGCTTTTGCAGGCGCTCATGCGCACCGTGGAGAAAAAGGATTTCACCCCGGGCTTTTCGGTGGATTACGGGCCCCTGGAGCCCATGATCCAAAGCCTCTCCCAGGCCGTTCACGAGGCCCCACGGGTGGCCGCGGCCCTGCCGGACCGGTGGCTGGCCATAAAGCTTTTGGAAGGCGACTCCCAGGCGCGGTCCATGGTGGAGGACCTGGCCGGGGACCCCGGGGCCATCCTGGCCGCGGCGGACCGGCTCCGGGCTTCCTTCGAATCCGAAGAGGGCGAGTCCCCCGAGCGCCACGCCTCCTATTGCCGCTACCGAACGGCCATGGAAATGGTGCGCGACGTGGTGGTCATGGGCGGGGAGAAAAAACCGCCCATCTCCGACCGGGTGGACCGCATCGTGTGCCACAAGGTGTTCGGCCCGCTCATCCTGGTGGCGGTGATCTACTGCCTGTACTACCTGGCCATTGTCCAGGGCGAGCGGTTGTCCGACCTCACCTGGGACCTCCTTCTGTTCGTGCGCTCGGGCATCGAGCTGGTCCTGCCGGACCCGGGCATGGTGTTCGACCCGGTGTTCAGAAGCTTTGTCCTGTGGTTCGTGGACTCGGTGAACTCGCTTTTGAACTACATCCCTGTGTTCTTCATCCTGTTTTCGTTGATCGCCATCCTGGAGGACACGGGGTATATGCCGCGCATGGCGTTCATGCTGGACAGGCTGTTCCAGCGGTTCGGGCTCCACGGCCAGAGCACCCTGCCCATGGTGCTGGGCGGCGTGTACGTGGGCGGGTGCGCGGCTCCGGGCATCATGTCCTGTCGGGGCATCCCGGACGAGCGTGCACGGCTGGCCACCATCCTCATCATCCCCATGCTGAACTGTTTGGCCAAGGTGCCCTTGTACGTGCTCATGGCCGACGCCTTCTTTCCCGGGGCCAAGGGCCTGGCCATGTTCTTCATTTCCACGGTGACGCTTTTCATGGCACTTCCCGTGGCAAAGATCCTGTCCATGACCGTGCTGAAAAGCAAAGAAACCGCGCCCTTTCTCATGGAGATGCCCGCCTACCACATGCCCACGGCAAAAGGCGTGTTCGGCGTGGCCTTGCGGCGGGTGTGGCTGTTCATCCGCAAGATCGCCACCGTGGTGGCGGCGGTGGCCGTCATCCTGTTTTTTTTGTTGTACTTGCCCGGGCTTTCGGATGAACGCAAGGAGCACTACCAGGAACAGGCCGCCCGGGCCGAGGCCGTGTTCTGGGACCAGATGGAGGCAAACCCCCTGGCCCCGGAAATCCGGGAGACGGGGCTGGCGGAGCTGGCCCGGGCCTGGGAGCGCGTCGGGCAGATGGCCTTTGCAACGGCTCCGAAGCTGCTGGACCGGCTGCTGGATCCCCGGACCGAAGCCGAACGCCGGGCGGCGGCCGCGCTGGCGGAGTTTTCCCGGAAGCGGCAGGAGATCGCCGCGGCGGCGTCTAGCGAGCGGCTTACGGGAAGCTTTTTGGGCCGGTTCGGCAAGGCCCTGGAGCCCGTGACCCAATGGGCCGGGTTCAACTGGCGTATCAACGTGGCCCTGGCGTCGGCCCTGGCGGCCAAGGAGAGCGCCGTGGCCACCCTGGGAGCCTTGTACCAAGGCGATTCCTCCGGGCTTCCCCTGGCCGAGAGCATGCGGGAAAAGGAATCCGGGTTCGGCGCGCGAAACGCCCTTGCGCTTATGCTGTTCATGGCCCTGTATCCGCCCTGCATGTCCGCCATGATGATGATCCGGCTCCAGACCGGCTCCAATCGGTGGATGCTGTTCGGCATCGCCTATCCGGCGGTGCTGGCGCTTTGCGTCTCCAGCCTGGTGTTCACCGGTTCGGGCCTTTTGGGCTTAGACGGCTTAAGCGCCATGTTCGCGTTCTGGGGGCTGGCATTGGCGGTCACCGTGGGGGCGGGATTCATTCCCCCGCCCAGACAGGAGGCCTGATGGAAATCTGGCAGATCATTCTCATGGGGCTGGCCGGAGCCTGGGCCGTGGTGGTGCTCTACCGGTCGCTCTTTCGGAAGGACAAGTGCGCGGAGTGCGAAATGCGGAAGGAGTGCGCCTGCGAGCCTGCGGAGTGCACCGCCTGCGACCAATACAAGGTGGAAGATCCGGACGGGGAGGACATTGGAGGGCGCCATGGCGGCCAATGACCTGAGCCAGAGCCTGGAAGACTACCTGGAGGCGGTGTTCCACATCGAGGGTGAAAAGGGCGCGGCCCGGGCCAAGGACATCGGCAAGCGCCTCAGCGTTTCCGGCCCCAGCGTCACCGGCGCACTTCGTGTGCTTTCGGAAAAGGGCCTGGTGAACTACGCGCCCTACGACCTGATCACCCTCACGGACGCGGGCAGGAAGGCGGCCCGGGACGTGGTGGAGCGCCATGGCGCGCTAAGGGACTTCTTCACCAAGGTGCTGTGCCTGGAGCATGCCGAGGCGGACGAGGCGGCCTGCAAGATGGAGCACACCATAAGCCCCAAGGTGCTCTCGCGGCTTACCCGGTTCGTGCGGTTCGTGGAGTCCTGCCCCCTGGGCGGGGGCAAGTGGATCCGCGAGTTCGCCAGCTTCTGCAGGGAAGGGGAACTGGGCACCCACTGCGAGGACTGCTTGAACAAATCGTTGGACGAGCTTTTGCGCCGCAAGCAGGAGGAAGGCTGATCCTCAAGGTGCATGGCCGCCCCGCGTATTTCCCTCTCAACGCATTGATTTTCCTTCTATCTTCTCCCCGGAAAACGTTTCGTAATCCACGGGTTCGTGGGTGGCCAGGGGCAGGATTTGCCCGCCGGCCTTTTCCAGTGCCGCCCGCAGGCGCGACAGGCGCGCCGCGGCCCTCTTCCCGTCCATGTGCGCCACGCGCTGAAAAGCCCTCATGCCCACGGGCGCCTTGCCGCCGGGCGTGAGTTCCGCCCGGCAGTTGTAGGCGTCGCCGCAGTGCAAAAGCCACCGGTCGCCCCGGTTCACCGCCACGGCCGCGTGGCCCCGCGTGTGGCCGGGCAGGGGAACCAGCAAAAAGCCGTCCGGCAGGCCGCGGGGCTGGATGCACTCCATGTCGAACCAGGTTTCAGCCGCCGGCCCGTGGGCGGCAAATGCCGGGCCGTGGGCAAGGTGGCAGGGCCGGTAGCGGCTCCTTTCCCGGCCCAGCTTGGGATGGGTGGCCGCCTCCAGTTCTTCCTTGAGCACGTGCACCGTGGCGTGGGGAAAATCCGCCAAGCCGCCCGCGTGGTCCAGGTCCAGGTGGGTGCAGAGGATGTGCCGCACGTCGGAAGGGGAGAACCCCAGCCGTTTAACCTGGCGCGCGGCGGTCTGGTCCGGGTTCTTGTCCACGTTCAGCACCAGGGCCATGGGACCGAGCCTGGAAGGGTCGTCCATGTCCGCCAGGCCCAGCCCGGCGTCCACCAGGACCAGGCAGTCAGGGGCCTCCACCAGCAGGCAGTGGCAGGGCAACACGGAAAAGGCGGGTATGAGCGCGGCGGCTCCCCGCGGCCGGACGGTCCCGCAGTTCAGGTGATGGATTTTCATCGCGGCCTCCAGGCTCGGGTCCAAGGACTATTGGGGATGTCTTGCTTTCAAGCGCCGTCCTGCCCG
>JAFDHW010000185.1 GCA_019308705.1 Deltaproteobacteria bacterium | reverse complement strand
TGGCGCTGCTTGATCAGCACCGGCAACTTCAACATTCAACACGAACCGCCGTATACGGAACCGTACGTACGGTGGTGTGAAAGGGGGGCGGGGCAACCCGCCCCCCTACTCGATGGGCGGTGGACGGGATTTAGCCCGGATTATTCACGACGCCCGAAGGGTGACGGATTTCGCGACGGAAAACAAAACGCGAAAAACAGTGCGATCTTGGACACGGCCATAAAATCAAATTATCTGCTTGCTATTGCAACATTTGCTGTTAGCGAAATCCGTCATGAACAACCCGGGTCAGGGGACCATGCCGATGGCGGCGGCAAAGCGGCCCGTGGGGCGGGCGGCGCGGAAGGAGAAGAATTCGCCGGACCGGCATTTTGTGCACACGCCGGCCAGGTGGATGTTTTCCCGCGAAAGGCCCGCCGCGGAGAGCTGGTCCGTGGTCATGGCCCAGAAGTCGAACCGGTTCTCCTCCCGGCGGTAGGTCCACAGGGTTTCCGGTATCTCGTCGCGGTAGTTCACGAACTGGGCGCAGCAGGGTCCCAGGGAAGGGCTGACGCAGGCCGCGAGGTCGCCTGGCCGGCATCCGTACTCCCTTGCCATGGCCTCCACGGCCTTTGCCGCGATGTTGGCCACGCTGCCACGCCACCCGGAGTGCACCGCACCCACGGCCCTGCGCACGGGGTCGGCCAGGAGAATGCCCTGGCAATCGGCCAACAGCACGGCCAAAAACACCCCCCGCCGGTCCGTGACAAGGGCGTCGGCCTCGCCTTGGCATTCCCAGGCCGCCCCCGCCGGCGCCCCGTCCACCCGTAGCACCCCGGTTTCGTGCACCTGGCGGGCGAAGGCCACCGGGCCGCCCAAAGCGGCGGCTGCCCGCGCCCGGTTTTCGGCCACCGCCCGGGGGTCGTCCCCCACCCGTTCCCCCAGGTTGAGGGATTCGTAAGGCCCGGCGGAAACGCCGCCCCGCCGGCCGAATATGCCGTGGGCGAACCCGGAAAGCCCGTGCAGTGCGGGAAACCCATACACGGGCGGGCCGGGCTGTGCGTGCAGGATCATGGCCATGGTTTTTTCCGAAGCCCGTCCTTCCTTTGCCCGGGCGGGGCACCTGTGTTATTAAGGGCAGGATATCACACCGGAAACGGTGCGTCCCCGGCGGCGGCCGCCGGCACATTTCCCCCTTTTCGGATATTCATGCGAATAACCCTGGCATACCGGGGCAGGTACCTTGTCCGCCAGGCCCTGGAACTGGAAAGCTTGTCCGCGGTGCTGCAGTCCGCGGGGCATGCGGTGTCCATGGTGTACGACCCGGGAACCTTCGGGGTCACGGACAACGTGGTCCGCCTGCCCGCCCTGGACAAAATGCTCACCAGTCCCCGGCGGACCGCACGGCGCATCCTGGCCACGGAACCGGACCTGGTGGTGCTCTCCGTCCTGCCCCAGACCAGGGAGTACTGGGCTGAGACCGTGCGGCTCATGGGCCGATCCCGCGCGGCGCCCCTGGCGGCCACGGGGCTTTTGCCCACCCTGTGCCCGGAGGCGGCCCTTGCCTCCCTGCCTTCGGCCCTGGTGGTGTGCGGGGAAACCGAGGCGGCCGTGCCAGCCCTTGCCGAATGCATAGAGGCCGGCCGGTCCCTGGAGGACGTGCCCAACCTGTGGTGGGAAGCGGGGGGGCAAATCCGGTCCAACCCGCCGGCGCCCTTGGTGGACCTGGACGCCCTGCCCTTGCCGGACAAAGACCTGTTCTCCCCCTGGGCCATCCCGTCTTATTCCTACGCGGCCATGGTGAGCCGCGGGTGCTCCCACCGCTGCTCCTACTGCGAGGAGACCTGCATGGCCGGCCGGTTCGGGCCGTCCTTTTTCCGCCGCAAATCCGTGGACCGCGTGCTGGAAGAACTGACCCGAGCCAGAAACAAGTACCGTTTTTCCGAGGTGATTTTCAAGGACTCCTACCTTTCCGGCGACGAGCGGTGGCTTGCCGCGCTCATGGAGGGCTACAAGAAGGAGGTGGGGCTGCCTTTCAAGTGTTTCGCCACCATCCAGGGCTTCACCGCAAAAACCGCCCGGCTGCTGGCCGAAGGCGGGTGCTACTGCGTGGAGTTCGGGCTGCAGACCTGGAACGAGGGCCTCCGGCGGAGGGTGCTCAACCGCACGGAGACCAACGAGCAGGCCATGGTGGCCTTTTCCGCCTGCGCGGAGCACGGGCTGTGGTACGACGTGGACCACCTTTTCAACATACCCGGAGAAACCGTCCAAGACCACCAGGCCGGGGCGCTCACGTACCGGTCCCTTTCCCGGTTAAACCGCATCAAGCCCCATTTTCTGGTGTACCTCCCCGGCGCGCCCATCGTGGACAAGGCCCTCTCCTCCGGCCACCTCGACGCCGAGGCCGCCGCCCACATCCACTTGGGCATGGCCACGGACTTCTACGACCAGGCCCTGGCGGACCCGGAAAGCGCCCGGATGACCCAGGGGTACGCCAACCTGTACAAGGTGCTGCCCGCCCTGCCCAAAAAGGCGGTGGAAAAGCTTTCCAGGCCCCGGGCCGCATCCCGCCTGTCCCGGCTGCCCCAGGCCGCGGTGGCCCCCGTCCAGGCCCTGCTGGCCCTAAGGAGCGCGGACCGCCGGTTTTTTCTGTACGAACGCAGCTACCCGGCCCAGGCGGCCCGGACCATCTGGTCGGCCCTGAGGAACTCCGGATGACGGCCGCCCCCGCGGAAAAGACCCGGCGGCGGTGGCCCTCGGCCCTGGCCGCGGCCGCCTCCTCGGCCCTGATCCTGGCTTTGCTGTTCCGGCTCCTGGACATAGACCCCGCCTCCCTGTGGGACGCCTGGCAACAGGCCTCGCCGGGGCTTTTGGTGCTGGCGGCGGTGTTTTCCCTGGGCGTGCACGTAGCCACTTCCACGGACAAGCTTTTTCGGGTCATGCGGGCCGCGGGGCTCTCCATCACCTGGGGAGAGGTCCTGCGCATCCGCCTGGGCTCGGGCCCCATCCGCCTCCTTTTGCCCGTAGACGCCGGGGACGTGGCCAACATCCTGTTCTTCCACCGGGGCAGGAACATGCCCATAGACAGCGCCTCGGGCGCCATCGTGTTCGACCGGGGGCTGAACCTCATCGGGTCCACGTTTTGGCTCCTGGCCGGCCTGGCCCTGCTGCAGGCGGAAAGCCCGGCCCCCCGGGCGCTTCTTTTCGGAGCCATCGGCGTGGCCTACGCCGTCTTCTTGTACGCGGGATCCATCCACCGGCTGGTCATCCGGACGGCGGAGGCCTTCCACCCCCGGCTGGGACGCTTCGCCCGGGGCTCCCTTTCGCTCTTCCAGAAACTCAACGCCCGGCAGAAGGCCTTCTTCTGTCTCTACGGCATCCTGTTCCAGGCCCGTCCCCTGGTGGTGGCCTGGCTGTTGTTCGCCGCCTTTGGCCTGCAACCGCCCGTGGGCGAATTCATCGCCTGGATCGTTTTGGCCCTGTTCGCGGGGCACCTGCCCACGGCCATGGGCATGGGCCCCCGGGAGGCCGCGGTGGTGATGCTTTTCGCGGGCATCGCGCCGCCGGCGATCCTTTTGGGTATCGGGCTTCTGCTCACCCTTTTCGTCCACGCCCTGCCCATGGCCGTGGGCCTGCCATGGGTGTACTGGTACCTCCACAAAATCGCCAACGGAACCCGCGGGTAGCGAGCTTGCAAGCCGGATGGTTTGCATCTACAATGGCGTCTCTCCCGGTTGATCCGGATCGGCGCAAGGAGCGTGGATTGGCCGCCATACGGTTCAAATGCCCCAACTGCAGCACCAACCTCTCCCTTCCCGGGGCCATGGCCGGGCATGTGGTGGAGTGCCGCCAGTGCGGCAACCCCCTGCTGGTCCCCGCGGCCGCCCCCGCCCCCGAGGAACCCGCGGCCCCCGCGCCCAACCCTTATGCCGAGGAAGAGGAGGCCGCTCCCAACTGGTGGGAAGACCTGCCCCCGGAAGCCGAGGAAGGAGAAGCCGGCGCCGAAGAAAAGCCGGCCGCGGGGAAGAAACAGGAAACCGAAAAGAGGTCCGTCAAAAGGGTTTGGAACAAACGCGTCCGGCGCCTGCTCCCGCTTCTGCTCGTGGCGGCCGCGGCGATTTTCGGCGGGATCCAGGGGTATGCCTATTACCGGAAGCCTCCGGACATCCTGTGGGAAGTGAGCCTCGGGCCGCCCGGCAGCCGGACGCCCATGGACGCGGCGGCGGTTCCCGGCGGAATCCTCCTGGGGGGCGTGGCGGCCGGGAAAGAGACCATGCAGGATGCCTGGGTGGCCCTTATGGACGCCTCGGGAAAGATTTCCTGGGAACGCTTCCTGGGAGGCGACAGGCTGGACGCGGCCCAGGCCGTCACCCCCACGGTCGGCGGTGGATTCGCCGCAACGGGAAGAAGCGGGTTTGCCAATCCTCTCGGCGGCGGCGGATTTTTGTGGGTTGCCAGCTTCGGCCCTTCGGGAACCCTCCAATGGCAGAACCGCCAGCCTTACTACGGCGCTTCCTCGGGGGAGGGCATCCTCCCCCTGCCCGAGGGCCTGTTCGTGGCCGGTTGGCAGCACAAGGAAGGCACACTGCTCACGAAAAGCCGCAAACGGTCCCTGGGGCTGCTTTTGGCCAACGACGGTTCCCTCACCTGGCGCACTCCTTTTCCAGGCTACGGCGACGAGACCATCTGCGGCGTGGGACGGGAAAAGAGCGGGGCCCTGGTCCTGGCCGGCTTCTACCGGGACCCCAAGGACACCACCGGCCTGTTTTTGTCCCGGTTGAAGCCCTGGGGCGAAGTGGTCATGAAAAAGGCCATCCCCGTACCAGGCCTGGTTTCCGTGGAGGGGATGGCGGTCCTGCCGGAGGGGGGCTTCGCCCTGGCGGGGTGCATCCAGGGGCCCGAGGGCGACTGCGACGTGTGGGTGGCGCGGCTGGACCAGGCCGGCGAACTTGCCTGGCAGACCACCCTGGGCGGCCCGGGAGAGGACCATGCCCACGACCTTGCCCTTTTGCCGGACGGGGGCCTGGCGGTGGCCGGGGAAAAGGGCTCCAAAACCGACGGGGAAAGCCGTTTCTTCGTGGTCCGGTTCGCCTCGTGGGGGTGGAAACGGTGGGAGAAAGCCTGGGGAACCACGGGCCGGGACCGCCTCCTGGCCGTGGACGCGGACGAAGCCGGCAGGCTGGTGGCCGTGGGGACCTCCGGGACGGGCAAACCCCAGGGCAAGGTGTTTCTCCTGGGCAAATAGGCCCTTATCCCGAATTCGTCGGTCTTGAAAAACCTCTTTTCAGCCTTCGGGCAGCCGGATGTTCGGAGCAGGGGCGGCGGGAAGGCTTTGCGGGATGGGGCGCAAAAAGCCGGCTGCGTGCTTCAGCAGCT
>JAFDHW010000184.1 GCA_019308705.1 Deltaproteobacteria bacterium | reverse complement strand
GCCGCACGCCCGGGCCACCAGGAAATGGCCCAGCTCGTGGGCAAAGACCAGCACGCCCAGCACAAAGGCGAACGATACGAGAGTCACCAGCATGAAGCAACAAGGACCGCTTTGTGGCGGGTGCGTCCGCCGCGGCCGCTCTCCTTTCCGGTCAAAAGGGTTCCGGCCCCGTCCCGCCGCGAAAGGCCGATGCGCCGGTCCCTGGGGGCGCCTGGGGATAACAGCCCGTAACCCTTACATTTTTTTGCAAAAAGTGCAGGCTCACACCCGGGCGTCCACAAAGTCCCTGGCCCAGCGGTCCGCGGCAAGGATGTGCTCCACGCCCATGTCCGGGCCGGGATGGTGGGCGGAAAGGGCCTGTTCCACCAGCCGGGGAATGCGGCCGAAGGGGATCTTCTTGGCCAGAAAGGCTCCCACCGCTTTCTCGTTGGCCGCGTTGAGCACCGCGGGGTAGGTTTTCCCCTCCCGGGCAGCGGAAAAGGCCAGGGAAAGGCACGGAAAGCGCTCATAGTCCGGCTCCTGGAAGGTGAGCGAGCCGATTTGGGGAAAATCCGGCTCCGGCATGGCCAACGGCAGCCGCCTTGGGTAGGACAGGGCGTAGGCAATGGGCGCCAGCATGTCCGGCCGGCCCATCTGCGCCAGCAGGGTGCCGTCGATGAAGGAAACCATGGAGTGGATGATGCTCTGGGGGTGGATCACCACCTTGATCTTTTCCAGGGGCAGGCCAAACAGCCACTTGGCCTCGATGACCTCCAGGCCCTTGTTCATGAGGGAGGCGGAATCCACGGTGATCTTGGCGCCCATGTCCCAGTTGGGGTGGGCCAGGGCGTCTTGCGGGCCCATGGAGGAAAGCTCGTCCGCCGGGGTGTTCAAAAAAGGCCCGCCGCTGGCGGTGAGGGTGATGCCGGCTACGTCGTCCATCTTCCTGCCCTCCAGGCACTGGAACACGGCGGAGTGCTCCGAGTCCACGGGCAGGATGGGCACGCCCGAGGCTTTCGCCTGTTCCATGACGATCTCGCCGGCCATGACCAGGGTCTCCTTGTTGGCCAGGGCCACGGTTTTTTTGGCCTTCAGGGCCGCCAGGGTGGGCAAAAGCCCTGCCGCACCCATGATGGCCGAGACGGTCACGTCCACCTCGTCCGCGCTGGCCGCCTCCTCGTAGCCGGGCGTGCCGAACAAAACCCGGGCGCCCCCCTTGGGGATCCTTTGGGAAAGCGCCTCGGCGTCCTCCTTCTTCCGCACCACGGCCAGGGCGGGGGAGAACTCGGCGATCTGCTGTTCCAACAGGTCCAGGTTTTGCCCCGCGGCCAGGGCGTGGACGGCGTAAAGACCGGGGAACCGGCGCACCACCTCGCACACGTTCCTGCCGATGGAGCCGGTGCTGCCCAGGATGCAGAGTTTTTTCATGGTTGTCCGCCCGTGACGTTGGGGGTCCGGAAGGGCCGCGGGTGCGGGCGCGGAATCAGTAGGTCACGAACGCCTGGAAGCACCACACCACCGGGCCGGTGAACAACAGCCCGTCGATGCGGTCCAGAAGCCCGCCGTGCCCCGGGAGGATGCCGCCCACGTCCTTGACCTGGAAACTTCGCTTGATCATGGACTCGAACAGGTCGCCCATCTGGGTGGCCAGTGCCGCGCACACCGCCAAAACCAGCATGAAGGTCCAGGAAACGTGGGTCAAGAAAAACAGCTTGAACACCACCACCACCGCCACGTCAAAGACGATGCTGCCCAAAGAGCCCTCCACGGTCTTGGCCGGGGAGAGCCTGGGGATGAGCTTGTGCTTGCCCAGGTACGTGCCCGCGTAAAACGCGCCCGTGTCGGAAAGAAAGGCCAGAAACAGGGGAAAGAAAAGCCATGCCACCCCGTCCTCCCCCCGCCTCAGGAGCAAGAGCGAGGACAGCAGGCAGGGAATGTACAGGATGGACAAAGCCTCCAGGGTGAGCTTCTCGAACCCGGTCTTGCCCTGGTTGAACCGGATCATGGCCCTGCCCGCGAACACGAACAGCGCAAGCCACAGCACCAGGAACATGACCATGAAGCTGCCGTCGTATGCGGCCCAGAAGATGAGGCAGGAAAGGGCCACGGCCAGGATGTACCCGAAGTCCAGGGGCGATTCGGCCCGGCAGAAGTTCTTGAAGTACTCCCACAGGGCCAGGGCGGCCACCACGGCCAGGAGCACGGCCAGCCCTCCGGTGGGCATGAAGACCAGGTACACGATGAGGGCCGGGACCACGGCGAACACCGTGACCCAGCGTTTCTGGTGGCCTGTCAGCGTCATGTTTCAGCCGATCTGTTCCCCGGTTTTGCCGAACCTCCGCTCCCGGCCGGCGTATTCGTTCAATATGGAAAGGTATTCCTCTTTGGTGAAGTCCGGCCACAGGGTGGGGGTGAAGAAAAGCTCGCTGTACGCGGCCTGCCACAGCAGGAAATTGGAGATGCGCATCTCCCCGGAGGTGCGGATGAGAAGGTCCGGGTCCGGCATCCCGGCGGTGTACAGCCGCGAGGCGAGGTCTTGTTCCGTGACGCCTTCCGGGTCGAGTTTGCCGTCCGCCGCGTCCTTGGCCAGGGACTTGGCCGCCCGGAGGATTTCCTCCCTGCCGCCGTAGGAAAGCGCCAGGGTGAGCACCATGTCGGTGTTTTTCGCCGTGTCGGCCTTTACCGAGTCAAGCGTTTGCTGCACCTCGGCGGGCAGGCGCGACACGTCGCCGATGGTGGAAAGCCGGATGCCGTTTTCAAGCATCTCGGCCCGCTCGGAGTTCAAGAACCGGCTCAAAAGGGCCATCAAGGCGGCCACCTCCGAGGAGGGCCGCTGCCAGTTCTCCGTGGAAAAGGCATACAGGGTCAGGTGGGAAATGCCGATCTCCCGGCTGGCGCGCACTATCGTGCGCACGGTTTCCGCGCCCTTTTCGTGGCCTTTCACGCGGCTTAACGAGCGAATTTTGGCCCACCGGCCGTTTCCGTCCATGATGATGGCCACGTGGGCGGGAAAGCGGCCGGGCGGGGGAGGGGAGGGCGCCTTAAAACTCAAGGATCTCCTTTTCCTTCCCGGCGCACACCTCGTCGATCTTCTTGATGTGCTCGTCGGTGATCTTCTGGATCTCGTCCTGGCCCTTGTACATCTCGTCCTCGGTGATGTCGCCGTCCTTTTTCATGGTCTTCAAGGTCTCGTTGGCGTCGCGGCGGATGTTTCGCACCGCCACTTTCTGCTCCTCGCACATGCGGGACACCGCCTTGACCAGTTCTTTCCTGCGCTGTTCGGTCAGAGCCGGGATGTTGATGCGGATGATCTTGCCGTCAGAGGTGGGGGTAAGCCCCAAATCCGATTTCATGATGGCCTTTTCGATGTCCGGGATGGCCGAGGGGTCCCACGGCTGGATGGCGATGGTGCGGGGGTCCGGGACATTCAGGGTGGCCATCTGGTTCAGGGGGGTGGGGGTGCCGTAGTAGTCCGCCCGGATGCCTTCCAGAAGCGCGGTGGAGGCCCTGCCGGTGCGCACTCTGGCAAGCTCCTTTTTCAGGACCTCGATGGATTTGCCCATTTTCTCCCGGGCCTCCTCGTATACGATGTCGAGCATGGTCTCCTCCCGTGGACGGGCTCCCGCCGGTTACTCCCCGATGTGGGTGCCGATGTCTTCGCCCTTGATGACCCTGGCGATGTTCCCCTTTTTGCGGAGGTTGAAGATCACCAGGGGCAGACGGTTGTCCATGGCCAGGCTGATGGCGGTCATGTCCATGACGCGCAGCTGCTTTTCCAGCACTTGTTGGTAGTCTATGCGCACGATGGGCTTGGCGTCGGACACCTTTTCCGGGTCCGCGTCGAACAGGTAGTCCACCTTGGTGGCCTTGAGCAAGACGTCGGCGTGGACCTCCTGGGCGCGCAGGACCGCGGCGGTGTCCGTGGTGAAGTAGGGGTTTCCCGTGCCCGCGGCCATGATGACCACCCGGCCCTTTTCCAGGTGGCGGATGGCGCGGCGCATGATGTAGGGCTCCGCCACCTCGTGCATGGCGATGGCGGACATGAGCCGGGTTTCCATGCCCTTTTTCTCCAGGATGTCCTGGAGCGCCAGGGAGTTGATCACCGTGGCCAGCATGCCCATGTGGTCCGCGGAACCGCGGTCCATGCCAAAGGAGGAGGCGGCCACGCCCCTGAAGATGTTTCCGCCCCCCACCACCAGGGCCAGTTGGGTGCCCAGGTCGAAGGCCTCGCGGATCTCCCCGGCCACGTAGTCCAGGACCACGGGATGGATCCCGAAGCCCTGGTCCCCCATGAGGGCCTCCCCGGAAAGCTTGAGGAGCACCCGGCTGTACTTGCCCCGGCTCATCTATTCTCCCACCATGAAGCGGACAAACCGTTTGATCTGGATGTTCTCCCCGGTCTTGGCCACGGTTTCGTTCAACAGGTCCTGCACGGAGATCTTGGGGTTTTTCACAAAGGGCTGGGGCAGGAGGCAGTTTTCCTTCAAAAAGGCCTGGAGCTTGCCTTCCACGATCTTGGAGGCCACGTTCTCGGGCTTGCCCATTTCCTTGACCTGGCCCATGTAGATTTTCCGCTCCTTGTCCAGGATCTCGGCGGGCACGTCCTCGGGGCGCACGGCCAGGGGGTTGGTGGCGGCGATCTGCATGGCCACGTCGTGGACGAATTCCTTGAACACCTCGTTCTTGGCCACGAAGTCCGTCTCGCAGTTCACCTCCACCAGGGCGCCCAGCTTGCCGCCCATGTGGATGTAGGAGTGGATCATCCCCTCGGAGGTGGCGCGGCCGGCGCGCTTCTTGGCCGTGGAAAGCCCCTTCTTGCGCAGGTATTCCACCGCCTTTTCCACGTCGCCCCCGGACTCGGCCAGGGCCTTTTTGCAGTCCATCATTCCGGCTCCGGTGGACTCCCGGAGCTCCTTGACCATCTGTGCGGTGATCTCAGCCATGGTTTTCTCCAACAGGTATCGGTTTGCCCCGGCGGCGGCCGGGGGATCTTTCACGGGGGGTGCCGAACCCGGTCAGGGCTTGGGCTCCTCGACTTTTTCCGCGGCGTGGATCTCGCCGGTGGGCGGCGCCCCGGGCTCGGGGATGCGTTCTTCATCCTCCCCGGCCAGCTCGGGCTTCTTGATGACCTCGATGATGGGGCCCTCGCCTCCCGCGGCTTCCTCGGCCTGTTCGCCCGCGGCGGCCGCGGCCCGGGGCGCTTCGGCCTCCTTGTCCTTTCCGGCGGCCTTGCGTTCCTCGTACTGCTGGGCGCCCTTGATGCAGGCGTCGGCGAACCGGGACGTCAGAAGCCGGATGGCCCGGATGGCGTCGTCGTTGCCCGGGATGAGGTAGTCGATGGGGTCCGGGTCGCAGTTGGTGTCGGTTATGGCGACGATGGGGATGCTCAACCGGCTTGCCTCGGCCACGGCGATGGCC
>JAFDHW010000183.1 GCA_019308705.1 Deltaproteobacteria bacterium | reverse complement strand
CGGGTCAGTTTGCTGGCCGAAAGCGTTCCAGGGCCTCGGAGAGCTGGGATACGGAAAAGGGCTTCTGGATGAAGGCCGCGGCTTCCATCTGAACGTCCAGGACCGACGGTTCCTCCAGGCCCGTGGCCACCAGGATGGGCACGCCCGGCTTCAGGCGGCGCAACCTTTCAAAGGTGCGGGCGCCGCCCAACCCGGGCATGATCAAGTCCAGGATCACCAGGTCGACGCGCCGTCCGTGCCGCTCGAAGATTTCCAGGGCCTCCTCGCCGCTGGCCGCGGCGTGCACCATGTAGCCCAGCCGGGTGAGCATGGCCTCGCACACCTCCCGCACGCACTTTTCGTCATCTACCAGAAGGATGGTGCCCGTGCCCCGGACCACCCCAGGACCCTCGGGCAGGGACTGGTCGCCGGCGGATTCGCACACGGGCAGATACACCTTGAACGTGGCCCCCTCACCGCCCTGGGATTCGACGTCGATGCGGCCGCCGTGGGCCTTGACGATGCCGTAAACCGAGGCCAGGCCCAGGCCGGTGCCCTTGCCCGCCTCCTTGGTGGTGAAAAACGGCTCGAAGATGCGGGTGATGGTTTCCGGGTCGATGCCCTTGCCCGTATCCGCCACCGAAAGCATCACGTGGGGGACCGGCAAGAGGCCTTCGCGGTCGTTCGGGCCCGGCTGATCCACCATGCGGGTGGTGATGGTGATGGAACCGCCGCCGGGCATGGCGTCCGAGGCGTTGATGTACAGGTTCCACAAAATCTGCTCCACCTGGTCCGGCGCGCCGTAGACCGGCGGAAGCTCCCCGGCCAAGTCCAGCTTCAATTCAAGGTCCTTCCTGGTGCGGCCGAAAGTCTCCGCCGTCTCCCGGACCAGGGGGTTTATATCCACTTCCCGCCACTGCTGAGGCTCCTTGCGGGCGTAGCCCAAAAGTCTGCGGGTGAGCCTGGACCCGGAAGCCACCTGCTTTTCGATGCTTTTCAACCGGGAGTGGTGCTCGTGGTCCTCGGCAACGTCCAAGAGCAGCAGGCTCACGTTGCCCTGGATGGCCATGAGCACGTTGTTGAAATCGTGGGCCAGCCCGCCGGCCATGGCCCCCATGGCCTGCATTTTCTGGGCGTGAATCATCTGCCCGGTGAGTTGCTTTTTCTCCTCTTCCAGCCGGCTTTGCCGGATCTTGAGGGCATTGACCTGGCCGGCGAGAAGATCGAGCTGTTCCTTTTGGAGCCTGCAACGCCGGTCCAAAAAGGCGTTTTTAAGGGCAAAGCTCATCTCCTTGGCCACGGCGGAAAGCAGGCGCTCGTCGTCCTGGTCAAAGACGGCCCGGTTGCCCTTCCTGGCCAGGTTCAGCACGCCGGCGGGCTCGTCTCCCGCGAACAGGGGCAGGCTGATGAAGGACGGGCTTTTGTACTTGGGGTCGTTTTTCTTGGCGACCCGCGGGTCGGTCTCGATGTCCGTGACCAGAAGAGGCTTGGCCTCTTCGAGCACCCGGGTCATGATGGGCGAGTCCTCCTCGCAGGGAAACCGGTCCGGCGGAGGCTCGCCAGGGCCCTTGTAGTGGACCAGCTTAAGCCGTCCATCGGGCTCGCTGACGAACACGGACCCGATCTCCGCGCCGGCCAGGATCATGGCCTTTTCCAGAAGGGACCGAAGAAGCTTTTCCACGTCCAGGGTCTCCCCCGCGGACAAAAGCTCCTTCATCAGGGAAAGCCCCGAAACCTTGGCGGACAGCTCCTGGTTGGTCTCCTCCAACCGCTCGATGGCCCTGGTCACCACAGCCGCGGCGTGCTCCAGGTCCACTCCGGCCCTGCCATGGGCGGCGGCGCCGGCTGCGTCCGTGGCATACTCCGCCACCTGCTCGTAGAATCCGAAAAAGCGCTCCACCACCTGCCGGAGCATGAGCAGGCCGGAAAGCACAGCCAACAGGATGCCTATGGGATAGAGGATCTTGTAACCCGCAAGGTCTATGTCCGTGTGATTTTGCAGGAAAAAGTACAAGAGGGCCAGAAAGGGGATGCCGAATACCAGGGCCTCGATGAGGATGAGGTGCCGGCGGTACCCCTCGGCGGTTGACCGGCGAAGCTTGCTTTGCATCCTGCGCATGTGGGAACCTGTAGATAGGCGTCCCAGCGATAATAGCAGAAAATTCTCCGGTTTCCATGAAAAAAAGGTTTCCCCACGAAAAAACCGCCAAAAGCGGAAGCGCCCCGGAGGCTGAAAGCACGCGGAAGGCGGAAGTTTCCCTTGCCGGGGAGAAAAACGAACTCCCGGGAACGACTGGCAGAAAGTGCCCGTGGTTTTTCTGCGTGCTGGCGAAAGCCGCCCCCGGAGGCTTGCGGCCAGGCTTTCTTGACACCGGTGCTCCGCGGGCTTATAGTCCAGTCGCCCAGAGAAAAGCCCCCCCCTTTTCTTTGCGGTGCCCCCGGCAGGCGCCCCCCATCGCCCGCCGGGGGATTTTTTCGGCGGTTGCCTCATGAACCCGTGAAGTGGTAACAAATCCCCTGGATTTCCCCTTTGGACAGGAGAAGCGAGGTTTGCTGGGAACGTTGGTGAACACCTCCAGCGTGCTGGCGGGGAGCGCCCTTGGCCTGGCCGCGGGCAGGAAAATGCCGCCACGGTTCAAGGAGGTCCTTACCCAGGCCCTGGGCCTGTGCGTGGTCTACGTGGGCCTGGACATGGCCCTGCAAGGCGCCCGGCCCCTGCTCACCGTGGGGGCGGTGATCCTGGGTGGGGTGACGGGGGAACTGTTGCGCATCCAGGATGGCCTGGAGGGGCTGGCGCTATGGCTGAAACGGACGCTTTCCTTCGGCTCGCCCACCTTTGTGGAGGGACTGGTCACCGCGTCGGTCATGTTTTTGGCTGGGGCCATGACCATCGTGGGGTGCATCGAGGACGGCGTGGCGCAAGACCCGGGCACCCTCTACATCAAGAGCGTGTTCGACGGCGTGGCCTCCCTGGCCCTGGCCTCCTCCCTGGGGGTGGGGGTGGCGTTCTCCGCCCTGACCGTGCTGGTGGTCCAGGGGCTTCTGACCACGTTTTCCACGTCCCTTTCCTTTCTCCAGCAGCCCGAGGTGCTGAACGTCATAACCTCCACGGGCGGGGTGCTCATCCTGGGCATCGGCGTCACCATCCTGGAGCTGAAAAAAATCCGTACCGCCAATCTCCTGCCAGCCCTGGGCTTTGCCGTGGCGGGGGCGCTTTTTCTGTAAAAATTCCGGAAGATTCCCAAAAAAAGGATCGGGGTTTGCCCCGGCCCTCGACGTTTTTCGGGTCGCCCCCTCCTACTCCAAAGAAACCAGGTAGGCGCGTAGGTTTCTCTTGGTCTTTTTCAAACCCAGCTTCTTGCGCAGGCTGTCGCGGTGGAACTCCACGGCCCGCTTGGAGATATTCAAGATGTTTGCGATCTCCTTGGACGTGGCGCCCATGCGCACCAGGTTGGCCACCTCGATCTCCCGGGGGGAAAGGTCTGCGTGCATGGAGCCGATGCGGCGCATGAACGGAGCCACCAGCTCGGTGAGGTTGGCCTCCACCACGTTGACGTATACCCGCTGGTCCACTTCCAGCGGGGTTTCCTTGAGCCGTCGCACGTAGGGCAGGACCAGGTCCTCCACGTTGGCCAGGATGCGCTGCTGAAACTCCTGGTGGCTCTCCCGGTGCTGGGCCAGGAGGGTCTTCAAAGCCCGGTTCACCTCCTCCAGTTCCCGGTTCTTCAGGCGGTGGTCTTCTCCGCCCCCCGTTTCGGCGGCTCCCTGGCGGGAAAGGTCGGTGTAGAGGCAGAGGACCGCCAGCACGCTGCCGTTTTCGTCATACAAGGGCTGGAGGCGGACCACCACCAGCAGATCGCCCTTGTCGCCGGCCCTCATCCTCATTTCCCCGCAAAAGGAGCCCTCGGCCAAGGCGCGGGCCAGGGCGGACCGGCCCATGGCCGGGTCCGCGTACAAGCTTTGGGAAAGCCCCCGGTCATCCTTTTTTCCGGTTGAAACCCCGAAAAGCCGGCCAAAGGCGGGGTTGGCGTAAAAATGCTTTCCCGCCGGGTCGCAAAGCCCCATGGGCTGGGACGCGGACTCCGCGGCCAGCATGAGATGGTCCAGCAGCGGGTGGGACGGATCCCCGTCTCCGGCCACCGGCCACCGGATGGTTTTCTTCCTCTGCTTTGTCATGCACGTTACCTCGCGAGCAAATCCGAAATTTCTGCGCCGGGTGTACCGGTAGCTATCGCACGGACACCCCCTTTTTGCAATAAACGAATAATACGGGGGATATTCCTGTCAAGCATACAGGTTTTTTTTGGGAAGTGCAGCAAAAAGCCGGGAGCCCGACAGGCTCCCGGCCATATGATCGTTTTGCCCGGCGCTTTATCTTGCAATCAGTCGGTATAAGGCCGGATTTCAAGCTCCACCCTGCGGTTGGCCTGGCGTCCCGCTTCCGTCTCGTTGGAGGCCACGGGCATGCTCTCGCCGAACCCGATGGCGGTGATCCTCCCGCCGGAAACGCCCTGGGCGATGAGAAAATTTTCCACCGCGTCGGCCCGCCGCTCGGAAAGCTGCTGGTTGTAGCGCTCTGAGCCCGTGGCGTCGGTGTAGCCCTTCACGATGATCTCCGACCGGGGGTATTTCTTGAGCACGCCGGCGATTTGGGTGAGGGTGTCGTAGGAGCCCGGGTTGATGGCCGCGGAATCCGTGTCGAACAGGATGGAGTTCTGCATGGTGACCACCAGCCGGTCTTCCTGCCTCTGGACCGTGGCGTCGGGGACTTTCTTGAGCTCCTTTTCCTGCTCGTCCAGGTACTTGCCGATGCCCGCGCCGATGCCCGCGCCCAACAGGCCGCCGATGACCGCGCCCTTGCCCACCTCGCCCTGGGTGGATCCGATGATGGCCCCGGCGGCGGCGCCCGTGGCCGCGCCGATGCCCGCGCCCTTGGCCGTCTTGCTCTGCTGGGCGCAGCCGAAGACCAGCGACACGGACAGCAAGACGATCCCCACTGCAAGAAGGTGATTTTCGCGCATGGCTCCTCTCCTGAAAGGATGGTTTCCGGCTCCACATCCAACCGTTGTTTTATAGCATATCCTTCCGGGACTCCCGGCGGATAGGAGGTCAATCATGTATTCTTTCCCTCCCCGGAACCCGAAACGTAAGCCGGCCATGCGGCAAAAACGGTATATTCGCGCCCGCACCCCGGTGCGGCGGCGCGGGCGTTTTCCCATGGGGATTGGCGGTAAACGGTAAAAAAGGAAGAGCTGGATGGGACATCTTGGAGCAAAGAACGTATGGACGCGCCTGGAGGGCAAGATCGACGGGCTGTGGATGCGGGCCCCAAAAAGGGAGACCTTCCGGGAGGCGCCGGTCCTTTTGTACACCCCGGAGGAGGCGGAACGGGTGATCTCCATGCCCTGTGGGTTTTGCCCCCTGGACCGGGTGGCAAGGGCTTGCGGCATG
>JAFDHW010000182.1 GCA_019308705.1 Deltaproteobacteria bacterium | reverse complement strand
ACTGGAATAATAAGGAGCGGGGATGTTGAAGAAGGTCAGCCGGAGAAGAGTTCCGCGGAAAGTGTTTGCACCGCGTACTCCATGAGGGGCTTTAGGTTCACGATGTCCTCGGTGTTGTAGCAGACCAGGGTTTCCAGGGCCTTTTCATCCCCCCGGCAAAAATCCCGCCACAGGCGCACCGCGTCCCACCCGCACAGGCCGTCCACTTCTCCGGGCCGGGAGATGCCAAGGGCCTGCTCGATCCGCTTCAGGCCGCCGGAAAGCCCAAGCCGCCGCAGGACCCACCGCAGGTCCACGTGGATGGGGGGAAGGGTGATGTTGGGAAACCGGCTGCGGATGACGGGAAGGTCGAACAGTCCGCCGTTGAAGGTCACCACCAGGTCGTAGTCCGCCACCGCGGTTTCAAAATCCTGGAGGTTCATCCCCTGGATGAAAGTCCGGACGCGGTCCCCGTCGTACAGCCCGATGACCGTGACCTCGTCGTACCCCGGCCCGGGGCAGGTTTCGATGTCCAGGTACGCGGCGCGGTGGGAAAACGCGGGAAACACCCGCCACATGTGCCCGGCCGGCAGCCAGTTGGAAAAGAAGGCCGGGTCCTCCCGCCTGTTCAGGCACTCCTCCAGGGCCCGGCGGGCGGTTTGGTCCTTCACTGCGCCCAGCACCGGGCCGGGGTGGTCCAGGTAATCCGTCCAGGTGCGGATGCCCCGTTCCCAGAGCTTCTGTTCGGTCTTTTCCCCCACCCCATGGAGGTGGATGAAGGTGCGTTCCAGGATGTCCCGGACCGCGGGCGCCACAGCTTGCTCCATGGCCTGGTCCGCGGTCAATGGAGCTCGTCCCACCTTTGCTGTGCCTTGAACAGCAGTTCGGCCATTTCCGGGTCCTGGTCCTTGATCCTGCGGGCGGTCTCTTCCCAGGTTTCGGAAACCGAATGAAATCCCTTCTGCTTGAGCAGAACCTCCACCCGGTAAAACAGTTCCTCGTGGTCCATCTCGGAAAAATCCATGTCCATGGCGTTCTCCTTGTTCAACGGGCGGCGCCAAAAGCGGCCAAGCCCGGAAACAGCATAATATCCCGTCCCGGATGTTCGGGGATCAATGGCATCAGGCACCTCAAAAAGCAAGCCCGGCGGGAAAAATCTGGAAAGGTCAGTTGGTGGCGGCCTTGGCCCGCTTGGACTTCTCCAGCACGGTATGGGCCTTACTGGCCAGCTGGCGGATGCGGGGTTCCGGGTCCTGGTCCAGGGGCGCCAGCAAGGCGATGGTTTCCGGCACGTTGATGCGCGCCAGGGCGAACGCCGCGGCCACGCGCACCTCCGGCTCGTGCCTGTACTTCCTGGAAAAGGGTCCCCGCTTCTTGAGGACGCGTTCCAGGTCCCCCGCCGCCCTTGGGTCTCCCAGGCTGCCCAGGGCCTGGCAACAAGCCGCTTTCAATTCGGGCTCCTCTCGGGACCGCAGCACCTCCTGGATGGTTTCCAGGGCCTGGGGCCTTTTCATCTTTCCTAGGAGGAAAACGGCCTCGGCGGACACCTGCGGGGATTCATGGGCGGAGAGGTCCACGAGCAGTTCCGCCACCTCGGCGGTGTTCAGGCGTTCGGCCAGGGCGAAGGCGGCCTTCCTCACCTTTCCGCTGCCGTCGCCCAGGTTGTAGGCCAATTCCGAGCGGAGCCGGTTGGTCACCGTGTCCGCCACTTCCAGCATCCTGGCCCGTATCTCCGCCGAGGATTCGGTCATGAGGGCCTCCTTGAACACGGAAACCGCCCGGGCGCCCTGCTTGCTCAGGAGGTTGGCGGACATCTGGCGGATGCGCAGCTCCTGGGCCTGGCGGATGACTTCCAAAAGGCCCTGGGCCCCTTCGACGCCCAGGCCGGCCAGGAGCTGGAGCGCCTTGGGATACCTGGAGGCGTCCCCGCTGGCCGCGTCGGACGCCAGCAGGTTCCTGACCGCCGGGGAAACGCCCTGGCGAAGCACGCGGGTGAGGGGGTTGTCCTTGTCCCTTTTGCCCGTGTCCAGCGATTTTCTCCTGCGGACCAGGTGACCCAGCACCCAGGTGGCCAGGGGATAATCCCCCAGGTGAATGAACTGCTCGCCTATGGAAACCAGGATGCCGGCCATGTCCTCCAGGAAATCGGCCTGGTCTTCCTGGTTCACGGCGGAACGCATGGGCTCGGCAAGGATTTTCAAAAACCGCGCCGACGGGGAAAGCTCCGGGCACTGGGACAGATCGCGGGCCAGATGGAGGATACCCTGCTTTTTCAGCTCGTCCGCACCCACGTATTGGGCGAACAGGTTCACCAGAAGATCCGCGGCCTCGGTCTCTTCGCCTTTCAAAAACAAGTCCCGTATCCTCTGGCCCAGTTCCTCCAGGTCCTCTTCCTCTTCGGGCTCGGGTTCCGGCTCGTGTTCGGCCTTTTTTTCCTTGGCCCCTTCGGTCACCACGCCGTAGAGCGCGTCGTTCAACAGAAGGTTTACAATGTTCTTTTCCTTGACGAACTTCTCCCAGAAGCCGTCCTGTTCCGCGTCCGGAAGCTTATGACCCGCGGCGGTGAAGAATTCCACCGTCTCGTTTTTGGAAAGCCCGGGTTTCAGGGCCAGGCTGATGAGCCCCGAAGAACCCAAAAACTTCAGGAGCGGGCCGGAAATCTTCTCGAAGATCCTTGCCTCGGGCCGAAAGCCGTTTATGAGAAGCTGGTTGTCCACCCTGGCCAGGGTGAGGATCCCGTAGCGCTTGAAATATTTTTCCAGGGCGGCGGTGAAGCGGTTTATGGCCTCGGTGGCCACCGGCCCTTCCGCGGGGTATAGCTTGAGCTTGGAAGCCGCGCCCAGCATGGAGCGCAGGGCGTTTGCCGCCATTTCCTGGCCCTGGGCGTCCAGCTCCTGGGGCATCCCGTCGAACCCGGCCGCGGCCTGGGCCAGGGTCTCGTCCGCGGACTTGGCCGAGAGGTCCTTTTCTCCTTCCTCGGTGATCCGGGTGTAGCGTACCTGGACGGGAATCACCCGTTCCAGTGCCCGCTCGCGGCGGAACTCGCGCCAGAACTCCTTGCCGATGAGGCTGGTCTCCACACCGGCCAGGCCCTGGAGAAAACGGCCCGCTTCCTCCTTTTCCAGGCCGGACTTGAACGCCACGGCCCGCAGCTCGTGCCGGCCGAGAAAATTCACGAAGGACTCGGCCACGCTTTTGTATTCCCCGGCGTCCAGAGGCTCGTTGTTCACGTAAAGTTCCTTGTTCTCCACGGAAAAACTCACCACGGGGTTGTTCTTGAGCAGGGGGGTCAGGTTGTCCATGAACGCGGAGACCGCGTTGGACGTCAGCTGGGAGCCGGCCGGGTACAGCCGCGTGTTTCTGGCGGCCACCAGGAAGGAACGCAAAAGATCCAGCACCAAGCGCAGGTCCGAGGGATTCAGGGGTTTTTCGGCCAGGACCTCCTCGCCCAGGCCATCGCCCGTGTAGGTGACGGCCTCCGCGGCGTTGAACACCATGGAGTTGTGCTCGGCTTGAAGTTCCTCGTACTTGGCGGCCTTTTCCAGGTTGGCGGAGCGCTGGAAATGGTAGGCCAAAATGGCCGCGGAAGGCACCAGCTTCTCCTTGTACAGCTTCTCCTGGTAGTTTCCGATGTGCTCGTGGAGTTGTTCCCGGCGCTCCTCCTGGATGCTCTCGTAGATGATCTCCTGGACTTCTTTGCCCAGAAACCGCAGGCTTTCGTCGTTCATCTGGAAGTCCACCGTCACCAGGTTGTGGGCCACGGCCTGGTCCAAAAACTCCAGGACCCGGGCTTCCATGGCCTCGGTGCTGCCGGTGAGCATAGAGAGCGAGACGTTCTCGCCAAAGGCCGAGGCGTGATCCAAAAGCTTCCGGCTCTCCTCGTCCAGGGTGGCCACCTTCTGCCGGATGATCTCTTCCAGGGAGCGCGGCAGGTAATCTTCCTCCAGGGGCTCCACGGCCCAGGATTGGTCGGAAAAGGAAATCTTTTTGTCATAGACCAGCTTGGGCAGAATTTCTGCCAAGAACAAGGGGTTGCCCTGGCTGATCTCCGCCAGGTCCTTGCAGAAGCTCTCCGGCGGCTCGATGCCCTGGAACACGCCCCGCAGATGCTCCGCGATATCCTCGGGTCCAAGGGAGGCCATGCGGGACCTGCGCACGGAGAGCTCGTTGCCGTAAGCGGACAAAAACCGCTTGAGCGGGCCGGAGTCCGATTCCAAGGATGCCGGGTCCGCGGCTGTGGCGCAGACAAATACGGGGACCTCCTTGCGATTGAGCAGGTGCCGAAGGACCAGCAGGCTGGCCTGGTCCGCGAAGTGGAGGTCGTCCACAAGGAGGATGAAGGGCTGGTACTTGGCCAGCTTGGGGATGAAGTGGAGCACCGTGTTGAAGATGGATTCCCGCTTGGCCGCCGGGTTGTCGAAACGGGCTTCCTTCTGCTCGTAGCCTCCCAGCCAGGGGAGAATGTAGCCCAAGCTGGCGGTTTCCTCGGGGCTTAGGCTCTCCAGCATCTTCATGCCCCGGTCCTCCTCCAGGTTCATGAAGGCCATGAGCACGTTGGCCACCAGGTAGTAGGGCCGGAAAAGCTCCTGGGCGTTGCCCGAAACCTTCACCCTTTTGATGCGCGTCTGCTCCAGGCTCCGGTGCACGGTTTCCAGAAACGTGCTCTTGCCCATGCCCGGCGCGCCTTCCACCAGCAAAAACTGGTTCTGGCGCTGCTTGAAGTCTTTCAGGGCCGCGGTGACCTCGGCCAACTGTTCCTTTCTGCCCGCCACCCGGCCGCCGCCCAGGTAATGGAGGGCGGACTTGGTGAACACCAGTTCCGGGGCCACCACCTCGGCCCCGGAAATGCAGTCGCGGCCCGACTCCTTGGCGTGGCACAGGGCCCGTTCCGCCTTTTCCAGGAGCATGTCGCCGGTGGTGGCGTCCTCGGGCCCACAGGCCAGGCCGATGGAGGTGGTGAGGAACAGGCTCCCGCCCACTTCCTCGCCCTGGCAGGGTTTCTCATGGAAAATGTCTATGACCCTCTGCCCGATCTCCATGGCCCGGTCCCTGCCTGCGCCGGGGAGCAGGATCAGGAATTCATCGCTGGCGTAGCGGACGGGGATGCCGTCGTCGCCCGCGGCCTCCTGGAGGAAGCCGGCCACGCACACCAGGGCCCGGTTGCCGCCCGCGGCGCCGTACAAATCGTTGACCTGCTTGAAGTAGTCCAGGTCCAGCATGAGGATGGAGACGGGATGAGACTCCAGTTCGCGCCAGTCCACCTTGTGTTCAAGATACTGGCGCAGAAAACGGCGGTTCTTGATCCCGGTGAGTTCGTCTTCCAGGACCAGGCGGGAGGGGTCCCTTCCCTGGTTCTGCAGATAGAAGATGAGGTCTTCGTGGTCCATGATCTCTCACCGGTACAGGGGTTGAGCCGGCAGGACGCCTCCCGGGATTGCAAGCGGCTCGGCGGGCGGACCGGGCGGTTTGAGCCGCCGGTCCCAAAAGCAGACTATCCTCAAAACAAGGCTGCATCA
>JAFDHW010000181.1 GCA_019308705.1 Deltaproteobacteria bacterium | reverse complement strand
TATTCACGAAACCTGATTTCCGTGCTGGCAAGGCTAGAGGGGTGAAGGCGTACTTTGGTACGCCGAGCCCCGATAACGCGGCCAGCGCGGAAATCGGGCGAGCCGGAAGGGTGAAAAATTTCACCAATGTCAGCATTCCTCAAATAAACAGCGTGTATTTTTCAAGGACCCTTCAGTTGGCACTTAACCTGTTTAAACCCATATAAATATTTTATTCGGTGAAATTTTTCATGAATAATTCGGGCTAGCCCGGGGACCCTTCAAGCCGGGATTTCGCCGAAATCCCTCAAAAGCATGCGCCAGTCCCGGGAAAGGGTGGGACAAAAGGTGCGCCGGCGGACCACTTTGATCTTTTGGGCCACGTCCAACCACAACTCCTCGATTTCATCCAGCATCCCGAAACAGGTGACCTGCCTCTGCTCTTCGGAAATCCTTCCGGTGCGGTGGAGCATGCTGGTGGTCAGGGTGCACATGTCCCACACCTCGCCATTGGGATAGACGAGCATGGCCCCGGGCATGCAGGTATCGCAATGGAAGGCGTACTCCGGACAAAGGTAGATCCGGATGCCCGGATGGGCCTGCTTGTACTCCCTGAGGGCCGCGTCCAGCCGGTTCCGGTCATCCGGGGAAAAGGGGTTGTCCGAGTCCTGGATGAACTGAAACTGGGTGAGGCCCATGGACGCATACAGGGCGAAAAAATCGTCCAGGTGGTCCAGGCTTGCCGGATGGAGCACCGTGGAAACGAGGAGACGCTCCGCGTAACCCTGGTCCAGGAGATAGCGGGCGGCGTTCAGGAGGTTCTCATAGCTCTGCGGAGCCATCTTCCTGCGCAGGACATGCTGGGCGAAAGGACCGTCGAAGCTCAGGCCGACGCCCACCTGGTTTTCCATGAGGAAGTCGAGCTTGTCACGGGAAAGGAGCGTGCCGTTGGTGAATATGGAGGTGGCGTATCCCAGTTCTTCCCGGGGATGGGTTTGGTGGAGCCAGGGCACGAACCCGGCCACAAAATCCCAGCACAAAGTGGGCTCCCCCCCGAAAAGGACCACCTGGCATCCACGGGGGTCCCCAACCCGCCTGTTGGCGAAATACAACGCCGTGGCCTTCCGGGCGGTCTCCATGTCCATGTCCATGTTCGGATAGGCGTCCATGTGCCCGAAACAGTTGGAACATGACATGTTGCACCGGGTGGTCACCATCAGATCAAGGGAACGGACGAACACTCTGGTTTTCGGCATTTCACCTCTTCCTGAACCCGTCCGCGGGAATTCCCGCGAAAGCCTGCAAGCCGTTTTGTGTCAGGCGGCCGGAGGCCGTGCCTGCCGCCGTCGCCCATGGAGCCGAATCACCGCCGGAACCAGGAGAAGCAGGGGCAGCCCCCACTTTGCCCGATAGGCCAAGGATTCCAGGCGGGCCTGGCCTTCCCAGGCTTCCCCGGTACAGGGCGGGAGGTTCTTCTGTTCAAAGGCCAAAAGCCGAAGGCGCAGTATCTGCTGCCTGCGAAAAGCGGATAGCCCTGATGGGAGAGCCCTTTCATAGAGGGCCCTCACCTCGTCCATGCGGTCCGGCGCCTCCTCCAGCCCAAAGGGAAGCACCACCCCGGTATCCGGGTCCAGCGTCAGCGCTTCCCCGTCCCGGGTCCGGGCGCTGACCACCACGTGCTCCTTCAACAGGCGGAGCCCCGCGCGAATGCCCTGCTTCACGAGAAATCCACGGAGGATGAGGGCATGCTGCCTGCATTTTCCCACGGCCCGTTCCAGGCCCCTTTCCGGATCGACGAAATCATAGGGCTCGAACCTGGGATCATACCAGGAACAAGCCCAGAGGATGAAGTTTTTCCAGATGGGCACCCGGTAGCCGGTGCTTTCCATGTCCCGGTTGTACATGCAGTTGCCCACGGCACGATGGACGATCCCCGCGGCCCGCGAGGCATAGGAAAAATCCGATTCCCCGGGCCGCCTTTCCAGAAGGGCGAGGGCCCGGCCGGGAGTCAGGGAGACATCCGTGGAGCCATAGAGAAACCGGGGTTCCTGGAACCGGAACGGGTTGCGATAAGGCAGCATCAAGCCCGCCAGGTTGAGGGAGAGCAGGGCCAGGCCCAGGACCCCCAGGGCGTTGGCGCCCGTCCTGCCCATGCCGCCCCGGCTCCCAAGGGCGCGGAGCCAGCCGTCCAGCCTTTTTCCGCCGAGGAGAAGCAGGACCACGGCCAGCCCCACCGTAACCGTGGCCGGCCAGGTAACCCGCATGGGCACGCGGACCCGGTAATCATCCCCCAAGCCCGGCGGGCTCTCCCCGTCAGGGACGGAAAAAAGAAGATACGGGTCTGTCAGCACATACCGGCCGCCCCCCTCGAAAACCACCTGGACCACGGAGGATGGCCCCGGCCATGCCGGCGCGCCGTCACGCAAGAGCACCAGGGGCGAATACTCCTCGCCCCCAAACGACTCCCGGAGCAGCGGGGCCCGCGGGTATTCCAGCCAGGGGCCGAAGCGGGCCGGGAACCGGACGCTGTAGGCATGGCCCGCAAAGGGACGGACCTCGCCGCCACGGATGGGAATCGTCCGGGAAAACACGTCCCACCGGGACAGGACGCAGAGCGCCAGTAGCCCGCACAACCCGATCAACAGGCTCTTTCGGACCTTGCCGGCCCCATCGTCGCCGAACCCCATGGAGGAGAGGCCGCTCATCCGGAAAAATCCATGCCCCGACTCCTGGCCCTATCCCGGAGCCAGCCCTGGGGGTCTTCGGAAGGTCCATCCGGATCCTGCCGGGGTTTGCGGGCCAGCCCCAGGGCCCCGGCGGAGCAGGAAACCACGCACAGGCCGCACCCGATGCAGCGCTGGGAAAACAGGCGGACCCCTCCCTCCTCCATCTTTAGGGCGTCCACCTGGCAAACGCCCTCGCATTCCCCACATCCGCTGCAGAGCCCCTCGTCCAGTACCGCGGTGAACGAGGAGCGCACGGCGGCGTGCATGCCCCACTGCCTCACGGCCGTAAGGATGTCGCAGCAACACCCGCAGCAATGACAAATGAAGTAATGCCCGTTGCGGACATTGGCGGTCATGGACACCAGCCCGGCCTTTTGCGCCTCCGACACGACCCGCCAGGCTTCCTCCCTCGAGATCTTCCGGCCCCTCAGGTGCTCCTGGGGCGCATCCGGCGACGGATGGATGGACAGGCAAACCTCCAGGGGGCTGTCGCACCCCCGGCCCAGGAGCCTCTCCTTGGTCCGGCAGATGCAATCGGCCACCGCGAAGCTGCCGCCTGTTTCCAGGCTCGCGGACAACCGCTCCCAGGGCAGGGGTTCATGGACCACCTCCAGGCTTTGCTCCACGGGGATGGAGGCCATGAGGGCGGGGCTCCTGGTGAGGAGCTCGCCGGCGCAGGCCCGCCGGTAATCCTCCCACAGCCGGGCCAACTCCCTGTCCAGCCTGGGAAGCTGATTCTCGTAGATCCCCACCACCCAGGGCAACACATGGTAAACCGGCCTCCCGTTTTCCAGGAAGCTCCCCACCAATCCCTTCTCCCGCATGGCCGCAAGCCGCGCCTCCATCTCCTCGACCGGGCGTCCGGTGCCAAGGGCCATGGATTCCGCGTCCCGGGCGCCCTCTCCCAACTCGCAGAAAAGCGCGGCCTCCTCCTGGGAGAAGACCCTTTGCAACAGGCGGATCTCCCGGCCGTCCGGGGTGGCCGGAAATCCGTTGGGCAGGGAATCCAGGAGGCGGGCCAGCGATTTGTAGATATCCATGGGCATCTTGGCGCGTTCCGGGCCGGGAGGTGTTCACTTGTACCATTCCGGACTCCCCGGCGGCAAGGCGGAGGCTGTCTCCAGCCGTCTCCCCGGCAAGATTCCCTTGCGGCCTTGGAGGGCGTCGGATATGATTTTCCGCCAGGTACACCCGGCCGACGGCCGAAAGCATCCGGGCGCCCCACGGGGCATGCTTCACGGAACCAACCCGCCTCCGGGCGCCCAAAGAACAGGAAAACCCGTCATGCCCATTAGCCAGCCCCCCGAATTCCAGCCCATGGCCCCGGAAATCCGGGAGAAATACAACGCCCTCCGGCAGCCCGGCAGCCAGGACAAGCTCTGCCATGCCCCTTTCAAGAACATGTATATCGGCTACGGCGGCAAGGTGGGGGCCTGTACCTACAACCGCCAGCATTTCCTGGGCAACTACCCCCGCCAAAGCCTGAAGGAGATATGGAACGGCGAGCGGGCGGAGAAGCTTCGGCGGCACGTCAGCGCCTGGGATTTTTCCGCCGGCTGCCATCCGTGCAGGCTGCACTTCGAGGGGGGGAACCTGGCCGGCGTCAAGGCGAAGATGTACGACGCGGTTCCCCTGAATCCAAACGGGTATCCCTCCGTCCTGGAGCTGGAGCTCTCCAACGCCTGCAACCTGCAGTGCATCCAGTGCAGCGGCGTTTTTTCCTCGGCCATAAGGAAATTCCGCGAAAAAAAACCGCCCATCGAAATCCCCTACGACGAGGCCTTCCTGGAACAGATGGAGGAGTTCATCCCCCACCTCACGGAGTTCAAGTTCTACGGGGGGGAGCCCTTTCTCATCGAACCCTACTACAGGCTGTGGGAAAGCGTTGCGCGGCTGAAACCTGAAATCAGGATTTCCCTCCAGACCAATGCCACCGTGTTGAATGATCGCGCCAAATCCATCATGGAGCGGACGAACTTTCATTTTAACATTTCATTGGATTCAACGGACAAGCAGACCTTCGAAAGCATACGAATAGGGGCGCGCTTCGACAAGGTAATGGAAAATCTTCGATATATTAAGGATTATTGCAAAAGGAAGGAAACATTTTTTGGGATATCAGCTTGCGTTTTACAGGAAAACTGGCATGACATCCCCAAGCTGGTGGATTTTTGCAATAAAATGGATGCCGTCATTTACTTCCATACCATTGCCATCCCCACCAAGCATGCGCTTTGGAAATTGCCTCGATCCAAAATAGAAGAAATCTGCCGATTCTTGGACGCAGTCTCACCGCCATCCTCCACGGAGCTGGAGAGGAAGAACAAGTTCAGCTACGAGCACCTTGTGAGCATGGTTCACCTCTGGAAGGAAAAGGCCGCCCGAAGAGAAGAAGAACGGCGCATGCTGGACGAAAAAGGCATGGGGAACATGGAACGCCTTGTGGAAATCCTGAGGCAGCGGATTCTTCACGACCAGAACCTCTCCAGGGAGGACAAGGAAAGCAAGATCTCCCTGGCCGAAAAGAGCATCGAATCCATCTTCCAGCGGCTCCCCAAGGACTTTCCCGTACAGACGGCCGTGCGAAAGATGGAAGACATTTTCGAGGAGGCGGACACGGACGAGTTTCTTGCGGAGATGGGAAACGCGGAAGGGGAGCTGGTTCTGCGCTACATCCAGTCCGACTCCGATGGAATCACACGGTTTTTTTGGGAAAACTAGCCCGGATTATTCACGAAGCTTGATTTCCGTGCTGGCAAGGCTAGAGGGGTGAAGGCGTACTTTGGTACGCCGAGCCCCGATAACGCGGCCAGCGCGGAAATCGGGCGAGCCCGAAGGGTGAACAATTTTGCCCG
>JAFDHW010000180.1 GCA_019308705.1 Deltaproteobacteria bacterium | reverse complement strand
CCCTCGGCTGACTTCTGCCCGCCCGTCGAAACGCCTCGCGACGTCCCTAGCACAAGGCACACGGACAGATCTCCCCGGGTAATGCGCACCCACCTTCACGCTTATGCCCGCCGCGCGGCGGCAGCCCTTGCCGTCCGGCTAGCCCGGATTATTCATGAGCAATTTTGCCCGAGATCGAATTTTTCTTTATTTTCAATCCGTTGGAGCTGTTTTTTGGGTCTTGCGCCAAAGACACTCTGATTATTTGAGCAATTTTGCCCGAATGGCAGCATTCCTCAAAGAAACAGCGTGCATTTTTCAAGGACCCTTCAATTGGCACTTAACCTGTTTAAATCCATATAACTATTTTATTCGGTGAAATTTTTCATGAATGATTCGGGGTAGAGGACTTTCACCTCCAAGTGAGTACGCCCTGCCGGGCGCACAAACGTGAAAGCCGGGCCCCTTTCCGGGGCCCGGCCGCGGGTTTCATGGGCTGGAGGCGGCACCCGGATTTGAACCGGGGTATAACGGTTTTGCAGACCGCTGCCTTACCACTTGGCTATGCCGCCAAAATAAAAATGGAGCGGGAAACGGGATTTGAACCCGCGACTTCGACCTTGGCAAGGTCGCACTCTACCACTGAGTTATTCCCGCTCGTGGAAGTCCTTAGATAACGAGTTCGCGCATCCTTGTCAACCCCGTTTTCCCGCGGCGGGCGCCGGAATGGCTTCGGCCGGGGTCACTTGATCAGGGCGAAAAAATTCTTGAAATACGCGACCCCGGACCACAAAGTAAGCACCAGGGCGATCAAGAGAAGGGCCATCCCCACGGCGTGGAAATCCACCCCGAAATAGGGATAGTGGATGAGCAGGGGAATCAGGGCCGCGATCTGGAAGCCCATCTTCCATTTGCCCAGCTTTTCCGCGGCGATGACCACGCCCTTTTCCGCGCCGATGCCCCGCAGGCCCGTGACCGCGATCTCCCGGCCCACGATGAGCGTGGTGACCCAGCCGGGCACCCACCCGTTGGCCGTGAGCATGATGAGCGCCGAGGCCACCATGAGCTTGTCCGCCAAGGGATCCAAAAACTTGCCCAGGTTGGACACCAGGCCCCAGCGCCTGGCGTAGTAGCCGTCCAGGCCGTCGGTGATGGCCGCCAGGGCGAAAAGGGCCGCGGCGATCCACAAAAACACCCGGTTGGGCCAGATGAGGAGCAAAACCACTGCCGGGACCGCGTACATGCGGTACAGGGTCAGGTTGTTGGGGTTCAACAGGACCCGCTTGAAGGAGCTTCGTTCCATGGGCGCTTTCGTGCTACTTGTTCTGGGACTTCTTCCAGTCGGCCAGAAACGCGGCAAGCCCCTTGTCCGTAAGGGGATGGTTCATCATGCGCTTGATCACCCCAAAGGGGATGGTGGCCACGTCCGCGCCCAGCATGGCCGCCTCCAGCACGTGCATGGGGCTTCGCACGCTGGCCACCAGGACCTGGGTGTCGAACCCGTAGTTGGCGTAAATGGTCACCATCTGCTCGATCAGGCCCATGCCGTCGGTGTGGATGTCGTCCAGCCGGCCCACGAAGGGGCTGCAGTAGGTGGCCCCGGCCTTGGCCGCGATGAGCGCCTGCAACGGAGAGAACACCAAAGTCACGTTGGTCTGGATGCCTTCTTCGGTGAGCGCCTTGGTGGCTTTTACGCCCTCGGGGGTCATGGGCACCTTGATGACCACGTTGTCCGCGATCTTGGCCAGCTTGCGCGCCTCCTCGAGCATGCCCGGCGCGTCCTCGCTCACCACCTCGGCGGACACCGGGCCGTCCACGATGCTGGTGATCTTCTTGATCAGTTCCTCGAAGGGCTCATTCTCCTTGGAGCACAAGGACGGGTTGGTGGTCACGCCGTCCACCAGGCCCATGGCCAGGGCTTCCTTGATCTCCTCGATGTTCGCGGTGTCGATGAAAAACTTCATGCCCCCCTCCTTGCGATAGTTGTATGGCCGGTTATGCAAATCCTCCCGCGGCTATTGCCCGCCCCGGGAGCGGAAGTACTCGTCGCGGCACTTTTCGCTGCAAAAATAAAGGGTGCCCCCCTCGGTGCGCGCCTGGACCGCGTGGCGCATGGGGATGTACACCTGGCACTGGGGATCCTTGACCATCACGTCGTCGATCTCCCCCGCGGGCCGGTTCATGCGCGGCCGGGCGCCGGGCGGCGGCAGGATCATCTGCTTGAGAGCCCGCCACGCGAGCCACAGCAAAACCACCAGGATGACAAGCTTTACGAGCACGGGATCACCTGTTTCCGGTCGCGCGTTTCCGCCAGCAGTTCGCGGGCGGTCTTGCCGAGCAAGGGATGCCTCAGGTGTGGAGCTATATCACAAAGGGGCGCGAGAACGAAACGCCGTTTGTGCGCCCTGGGATGGGGAATGCAAAGCCCGGGCTCGTCCATCACCAGGCCGCCGTAGAACAATATGTCCACGTCCAGGGGCCGGGGCCCGTCCTTGATCCCGCCCCTTTCGCGGCCGGCCGCCTCCTCCAGGGACCTGGCCAGGGCCAGGAGCTCCCTGGGCGCGAGGCTGGTGGAAACCTCCACGCAGGCGTTCACGAACCAGCCCTGGTCCTCGTAGCCCACGGGCTCGGTGCGATACAGCCGGGACACGGAAACCACCCCGCAGCCGTCGGCCGCGTCCATGTCCCGGACCGCGCCGGAAACCATGGCCGCGGGGTCGCCCATGTTGGAGCCCAGGCCCAGGTACGCGGTGATCTCGTTTTCAGAACGCAATGTCGCCCATGCGGTCTATGGCTTCCTTGAGGCGCGCCTCGCCCACGGTGAGCGCGAAGCGCACGTAGCCCTCGCCGGGCTCGCCGAAGCCCACGCCCGGGGTGACCACGATGCCCGCCTCCTCCAGGAGCTTGGTGGCGAAAGCCCTGGAATCACCGCCCGGCACGGGCATCCACACGTAAAAGGTGGCCTTGGGCTTTTCCACGTCGAACCCCAGGGCGGCGAGCCCCTCCACCAGCATGTCGCGCCGCTGCTGGTACAGGGCCTTCATGTCCTCCACCACGCCCTGGTCGCCTTCCAGCGCCGCGATTCCGGCCACCTGCACGGCGTCGAACGCACCGGAGTCGATGTTGCTCTTCACCTGGCCCAGGGCGGCTATGGCCTCGGCGTTGCCCACGGCGAACCCCAGCCGCCACCCGGTCATGTTGTAGGTCTTGGACAGGGAGTGGAACTCGACGCCCACCTCCTTGGCCCCGGGCACGGAAAGAAAGCTTATGGGCCGGTACCCGTCGTAGGTCATTTCCGTGTACGCCGCGTCGTGGCACACCAGCACGTTGTGCTCGTTGGCGAACTCCACCACCCGTGCAAAGAACGCCTCGTCCGCCACGGCCGCGGTGGGATTGTTGGGATAGTTCAAGAACATGAGGGGCGACCGGTCCGCCACGTCGCCCGGGATGGCGTCCAAATCCGGCAGAAAGCCGTTTTTCGCGGTGAGGTCCATGACGAAGGGCTCGCCGCCCGCGAACTCCACGCCGATCTTGTACACCGGGTAGGCCGGGGACGGCACCAGGGCCCGGTCGCCGGGATTTATGCAGGCCAGCGGCATGTGGGCGATGCCCTCCTTGGACCCGATCAAGGTGATGACCTCGGTCTTTTCGTCCAGGTCCACGTTGAACCGGGCCTTGTACCACCGCGCCACCGCGGCGTTGAACGCGTCCATGCCCGAGTAGGAGGGGTACTTCTGGTTGGCCGGGTCCTCGGCGGCCTTCTTGAGCGCGGCCACGATGTGATCCGGCGTGGGCTGGTCCGGGTCCCCCACCCCCAGGTCGATGATGTCCACGCCCTTTTTCTTCATCTCGTCCTTCTTGCGGTCGATCTCCGCAAAAAGATACGGGGGCAGCCTTTTCAGCCGTTCGGCGCGATCAAACCTCATAAATTCCTCCCGTTTTTCCAAACCATTACCCCGCCGGACGGGGGTTATATGTCTTCTCCAAGCGTTCCCCGGTAGATGATCCGGGCGTCGCCCTCCAGGTATACCTCGTCAAAGGATTCGCCTTGGCGGCAAAAGTGCACGAGAAGCGTAACCCCGCCCCGGGTGAGCACCTTCACGGGCGAGGGCAGATCGTCCGCCATGGCGCGGCACAAGGCCGAGGCCACCGCCCCGGTGCCGCAGGCCAGGGTTTCGCCCTCCACCCCCCGTTCGTAGGTGCGGATGCGTGTCTCGGCGCCGTCGGCCCAAAGAAAGTTCACGTTGGCGCCCGCGGGGGCGAAGTGTTCGTGGAACCGGATCCTGCGTCCCAGGCCGTCCACGTCCACGGCCTCCAGGTCGTCCACCCGCACCACGGCATGCGGCACGCCCGTGTTCACGGAGAACAAGCGCACGGGTTCGCCGTCCACGTCCAGGCAGACCTCGGGAACCAGGTCCATGGGCGGGGTCATGCGCACCCGCACCGTGCCGTCCGCCACCTGGGCGTGGATGACGCCCGCGAGGGTGACGAACCGCATGTCCTTTCCCGCTATGCCGGAAAGGTAGGCGAACCGGGCCGCGCACCGGGCCCCGTTCCCGCACATCTCCGCCTCGGACCCGTCCGCGTTGAAGAACCGCCAGGCAAAGTCCGCCTCGTCCGAGTTTTCCAGGAGGATCAGCCCGTCCGCGCCCACGGACACCTTGCGCGCGCACAGCCGCCTGGCCAGGGCGGGCATGTCCTCGTAGGCGAACGTGCCCTGCCGGTTGTCGCCCAGGATGAAGTCGTTTCCCGAGCCGCTCATCTTCATAAAGGGGAAGCCCTTCATCACAGAAACTCCGGCACGGACTCGCCGCGCACCAGGTCCTCGCGGGTCTCGCGCTCGCGGACCACCGCGAACTCGCCGCCGGAAACCAATACCTCCGCGGGCCTGGGCCGGGAGTTGTAGTTGGACGCCATGACAAAGCCGTAGGCCCCGGCGCTCATCACGGATAACAGCTCGCCCGGCTGGGCCGGGGGCATGTCCCGGTCCTTGGCCAGGAAATCGCCGCTCTCGCAGATGGGTCCCACCACGTCCGCGGTGATGGTGGCCCGGGTGTTCTTCTTCACGGGCAGGACCGCGTGGTACGCCTGGTAGATGGACGGACGGAGGAGGTCGTTCATGCCCGCGTCCGCCACGATGAAATTCTTGGCCCCGGACTTGTTGTACAACACCCGGGTGACCAGCACCCCGGCGTTGCCCACCATGGCCCGGCCCGGCTCCAGGATGACGGAAAGCCCGGCGTCCGCGAGTTCCTTGCCCACCGCCTCGGCGTATTCCGCGGGAAGCGGCGGCTCCTCGTCCGTGTAAGGGATGCCCAGGCCGCCGCCGATGTCCAGGTACTTCACATCCATGCCCTCGGACTTGAGCGCCCGGACCAGTTCCATCACGCTTTTTACCGCGTCCACAAAGGGGCCGGTCCTGGTGATCTGGGAGCCGATGTGGAAATCGATGCCCACCACGTCCACCATGTCCATGGCGTGGGCGAAGCGGTAGGCTTCCATGGCCTGGTCCGCGGGGATGCCGAACTTGTTCTTTTTCAGGCCCGTGGAGATGTACGGGTGGGTGCCCGGGTCCACGTCCGGG
>JAFDHW010000179.1 GCA_019308705.1 Deltaproteobacteria bacterium | reverse complement strand
GGGCCTGCGCCGGTCCAGGACTGCTGTTTCGGCGGTCCCGGGGTATAACTTCTTGAATCCCTCCTCGACTTTCTTCACAAAGTCCATGTCGCGCCTGGCGTGATCCCAATAGCGGGGGTCCCGCATCATGGCACGGAGTTTTTCCTCGGTGAGCGTCTCGCCATAAGAGCCCGGGGGGGTTGTAACCAGCTCGTCCTCGCTCAACTTCTCGCCCACGGCGGCCATGAACTTCACCAGGGCCGGGTGGTTTCCGAGCCCGCTTTGTTCCAGGTAGTCCGCCAGCTCCTCGCCGCCGAAGGCGGCCACCACGCGGCGGGCCCGTTCCACGTTTGCGTCGTATTGCTCGCCCCACTCCTTCTTGAGGGCCGCTTCGGTCTCGGCCGTCTTGGCCTCTATCTGGGCGGCATACTCTTCATAGTTGGACTTGGACGCCTCGCCCAGGGTGGACCAAAGCCCCGCGGCCTGCTCCTTGGTAAGGCCCAGCTTGTGAGCGGCTTGCTTGAAATTGTCAACGTAGCTCTCCGCAAAACCCAGGCCCTCCGGGGTCTTCACCTCGGGCAATTCATACGCTTCGGGTGTTTCGGGGGGCTTGAACAGCTCCTGCCGGATCAGGTCCTGGTGGGGCTTGAGGCCTTCGAGGAACCGGGCTCGGTCCTCGTCCGTGGCCTTCTCACCCGGCGGAATGATCCCCTTGCGGCCGATGAGGTCCTGGGCGTTCACCAGCCCTTTGGCCAGGTCTTCCACGGTCTCGTACTTGCCTAAGGCGGGATGGTCCTTGATCTCCTCGGGCAGCGTGTCCTTCCAGTTTCCTTCTTCTCCCATCAGATCTCCTCTCCTCTTTCAAGTTTTTCAAGTTGTCTTGCACGGTTAAGGAGCGCCTCGTCCGTGAAGTTTTCAGGGTCCAGCATGAAGCGGATGTGAAGCCCCACGGACCTTCTGCCCTCCTGGAAGATGGCGTTTTCCGCGGGGTTCACCATGTCCGGGTGAAACCGGGTGCCGTTGAGGTACGTGCGGCGCTCCAGGTCCCTGAGCACTTCTTTTGCCGCACCGCGGCGCATGAACACCCGGCGGTAGGCCCGGTGCAGGTCCCGGAGTTGGGTTATTCGCTTTTCAAGCCCTGCGGGGACCGTCCGCGCATCATTCATGAGGATGCCACCTCCTTCTGCACGCCGGCCGCGGCCTGGGCCATGAGCAGGTTACGTTCCATGGCCTCCCGTTCCATCTCCTCGGCCTGGGCCTGCGCCCGGGCCTCGCGGATCTTGCGGACCATGGCTTGGGGGCGCAGGCCTGAAAGGCTCATGCCCGACAGTTCCGCGATCTTGCGGATGTTTGCGTCGTCGTCCAGGTTGTCCAGGATTTCGGGGTTGAACTGGGCCCGGAGGTCCGCAAACTGGTATGTCTGCGCGATGGCGTCCATCTCGTTTGCCTTTTGCGCCAGGGCCAGGGGGGAGATATACTCCACGTGCAGGTTGCGGCCCTGGAGTTCCGCAGGCGGGGGCGGAAGGTAGCCGTGCCGGGCCAGGATCGCAAAGGCCCGGTCGAACAGCGGATCGAAGATTTCCGTGAGCAGGCGGCCCAGGGTGGGGCCCAAAAGCAGCATCTTCTCCTGGCCGATTTCCTGGACCTCCGTGGCGGTCATGTTGCGTTTCTTGATGATCGCCAGGAAGAGGTCCGTGAAAAACCCGGCCCGGATCTGCTCCCGGCTGTCCTCAAGCATGGCCTCGCCCAGGGGGACGTTGAGCCCGAAGTTGGGCACAAAGATCTTGCCGTCCGAGCGGTAGTAATTCACCGAGCCGGGCGTCATGCGCACCTTGCCGCCCAAGAAACCGTCGTCGGGCAGGAAGATGGGGGGGTCCACCTGCTTATGGCCCGCCTTGAGCACGGTTTTTCGCATCTCGTTGAGTGTCATGATCTCGGGCAACATATCCATGGCCGGGCTTCGCCCGTAGACCTCGTTGGAATTTTTGCTCCACCGCGCCACCATGAAGGGGAACTCCTCGTAGCCCCCCTCGTGGATGATGTGGCGGTGCTCCAGGTCCATGTATATGCTCGCCCAGGGCATGTTTTTTCGGTCGGGGTGGTGGGGATCCCGGTCGTGGCGGGGGAACACCGCATGCAGGATCTTCACTTTTTGGTCAGGCTTTTTTTCGGCAAGCTCCCAGATGTTTTCGCCCACGGACCTGCCCCACTGCTGCACGGCCTGCCGTGCCGTGAAGTTCCCGAACCGCCTGAAAACCGTGTCCACCCGACCCAGGGCGTCTTCGGCGATGAAGATTTCGGCGATGTGCCTGGCGCCGAACCGAAGCGCCTTTCGGGGGTCGTGCTCCACGTAGACGCAAGGGGTCCCGAAGGCGCCCAGGTCCAGGTAACACTCGTGAATCTGAGTGTAAAAATTGGAGCGGTAGAAGGTCTGCGTGAATATCCGCTCCACCGTCTCAAGCCAGGTCTTGACCGGGTCAAACTGCACCAGGTCTTCGTCCTCAAGCCCCAGGCGAAACCAGGGCCGGGAGGGGCTGCTCAGGCCGCCTTGAAGGCCCGCGGCCAGGATACGGTTCGCATTGATGGCGGTCGAATCGTACACCTTGGTGTTCCTGCGCCGCCCCTGGGTCTGCTCCGTGGTGATGTCGTTCTTGCGGGGCAATACATAGTCCGCGCAGTCCTGCCACAACGACTCCCACGGCGTGCGGATCTCCGCGAGCTGCTCGAAACGCTCTTTGATCCAGTCGGCCCGGCTCATCTCACTGCCCCAAAAGCGTCTTGCGGTAGACGGGCGCAGGGCCCGACGCGCCGCCCGGGCCCGTCAGGATGGTGGCGGCGCGGCCCCTGCCGAACATGCGCCTGCGCATGTCCCTGCCGATGGCTGCAAGTTGCGCCTGGACGGCCGCGTCGTCAATTCCGGGGCTTTGGGCGCCCGCGGCCCTGGCCGCCCTCTTGGCCTCGTCCCGCTGCTCCTTGGCCTGTACAGCCGAATAGCCCATATAGGCCCCATAAGCGGCGCCCGCAGGGCCGCCGCCCATCGCAGCGCCCGCGGCTGCGCCCGCGGCCACGGGCCAATACTTCTTGGCGTAGCTTTTGACCTTACTGAAAAAACCCATCTCACGCGCCCTTTCTTCGGGCCTGGGCCGCTTTGGCCGCGCGGCCCTGGGCTTCCGCCTTGGCCTTGGCGCCTCGGCCCCGGTAGACCTTGCCCTTCTTGCCCCACTGGTAGCCCTTGATCTTGCCTTTCTTGTCCCTGACTGGATGTACCGGCATCTGCGAAAACCTCCTTTCTCCTCTCAATACCTCAAAACGTCGTAATCAGTGACCGCCTCCTGCCCAGAAAAGGCCCGGGCCATGGGAGCTGCGGCGCCGAGCTTGGGGTCCCGGATCCGGGCGATGCAGTCCAGCATGTCGTCGTGTATGCAGAACGGGAACGTCAGGTATTCCTCGTCGATGAATTCGGAGATCAGGTTTCGGCCATCGTAGGTCAGGACATCGGGGAGCCAGAAGCGGCCCGTCTCGAACAGGGGCACCAGGGCCCTGATGCGGTCGATCTTCGCGGTCTGGCCTCCAAGGGGCGTTATGGGAAAATAGATCCGTTCCCGGCGCTGGCACTCCTCCATGTAGCTTACGTCCGCCTGCATGCCGTATTGCTCGTAGCCGGTCTTGAGTGGTTTCCACTTGACCCAGAGGGTCTTGAGGGCCTCCCATCGCTCGGTGAGGTTGAGTTTTTCCCGGACCATGTCCAGGAGAAAATAGTTTTTCTCGGTGTCCAGGCCGATAACGGCCATGACCGTGTAGTCGCTGTCCTGTTTTTTCTCGTTGGCGGGGTCCGCGATGAGGTACTTGTTCAGATGCGCCGGTGGGCGGGCGAAGCGGCGGATCCACTGGGCCTTGAAAGTCTGATTTTCGTCCGCGATGGGGTTGAGGAGCTGCTGGCAGGAAAACACGTAAGGGCCCTGCTCGCGACGGAGCTCGGCCAGGCGCTCGGGGCTCAGCAGGACCGGGCGGCCGTTGGGGGTGCCGTCGTCGGTGGCCGGGTGGATGCGCACCTTGTAGCCCGGCTGCTTCTTCAGGTGGATATAGAGGTCCGCGAAATGGTAGTTCGTGCCTACCACGCGCTTTCGGCCGCCGTCCGTGCCCAGGGAGTGGGACAGCTCGTAGGCCTCCAGGGTCTTCTTGATCTGCTCGGGGGTGGTCACGCTCTCCTTGGTGACCACGTCGTCGTAAATCCTTTTGGTGAAATGCTTGGAGGTGGGCTGCCCGTCCACCAGGCCCCAGGCCTCGATGGAAGCCTCCTTGGCCGTGCTCTTGCGCTTGACCAGGATCCCGTCGTCTTCGGACCACTTGGGCGCCTGCTTCTTGGGGTCGGTGTAGAAGACGTCCGTAAACCACCGTTTGACCTGGATCCTGGATTCGAGAGCCTGCTTGATCTGCCGCAAAAACCCTTTGGCGATGGGGCGGGTATGGCTGAAAATGGCGATCCGCTCCTCCGGGTCCCGGATCAGGTCCTGGATGGGCTCGGCAAAGGTGCGGATGGTGCTCTTGTAATGCTCACGGGCCCACAGGTCCAGGGTGTCGGTGGGCTCCTGCTCCGCCTCCCGGATCCGGGCCACGATCCAGGGGTGGTTGACGTCGGGCCGCTCCAGGCCGAAGTAGAGCAGGAAGAAAAGATCATCCTTGCAAAGCTGCCGATAGGTCTCCAGGGCGGGCTTGCGACCTGCGCGGATACTGGCAAAGATGGCGGGGTAATCGTACTTGTAGGGGGCGCCGATTTTGGGCTCGAACCTAAGCATTGCCGGCCGCCTTCTTGACCTCTCGGATCTCGGAGCGGAACTCGTCAAGGTCCACGGGGTGAAGGCCTCCGTCGGTCTTACCTTCGTCGTCAAATAGACCTGCGAAGCGGGCCTTGAGCTCCACCACGCGAAGGGCCTTCATGCCCATCTCGGCCCGGGTGCGGATATCCAGGTTCTTGACGTCACGGAACCACTTCATGAACTTTCCCTGCACCTCGTCCAGGACCTCGCAGTCCTTGGGAGCGGTGGCCTTGGTGTATTCACGGTAGACCTCGCGGGTCTGCTCGCTTCGCTCCTTGCGGATCTCCTTGAGCCAGCGGGACACGGTGGGTTGGCTGATGGTGTCCTGGCCCTGGAGGTCCTGGGTGATCACGTCTGCGATCTCGCGGGTGGTGAGGCCCTGACCTGACAAGGCCAGGACGCGCTCCTGGAGGCCGTATTTTTCGATTTTGTTGATTGCCGCCAAAGTGGCGCCCCGGTTGGGTTTGCCAAAGGCGGGAGTCCGGGGCCAGGCTCCGTCTTCCAATGGAGGTAATACGATGTGGCGGGATGATAACACGGGGTTTTTCGGAAAAACGGCAGGGGACCGGAAAAAGACCCTAAAGAACCGGAAAGGACCCTTAAAGAGCCCGAAAGAACCCTTGACAGGGTTTTTTATTGGCTGGTGGGTTCAGTTGGTGGAGTTGAGGCCTGCGCCATCGCTCAGAGGCAAAATTTTCTCCATTCATGGATGGACGCGAGCCTATCGAAGGCCATAAGGCCCGGTGGCTTTTTGTCGTCGCTCTTTCTTATATGCACTGG